>JBEBGA010000112.1:0-8563 GCA_040081695.1 Pyrinomonadaceae bacterium | reverse complement strand
CGGCGCTCGGGCTCGGGACCTCGGCATCGACCTTATCGGTCGATATTTCGAGTAGCGCCTCATCTTTTTCGACGCGTTCACCGACCTGTTTCAGCCATTTCGAAACGGTTCCCTCGGTGATCGATTCGCCCATCTGGGGCATTACGACTTCAACGCTCATAAGATCTCCTGCACAACTATCAATTAGATAGGATACAAGAAAATGGGGCTTAAGAAAACTAGCACGAGGTGCTACACGATCTTGGTGTTGATATAAGAGATCGCACGGTCGAGTTCGTGAATGGCGGATGACACGGCTATTTGTTTATCGTCTTTTAAGACGATAGTGCCGTCAGGGCGAACTTCTGCGATCTCATCCCATTTTGCGGAAGATTTTCGATAAGCGATGCCTTTTTCAAATATCTCCAGTGCGGTTTTACGCTGTGCGATCCATGAAAAAAGCGTGATGATATATACCATTAAAAATGCCGAGGCCAGCACAAAAAAGAGCAGCTCCTGACGCACGTAATACGCGACCATCGTTCCCATAAAAAAGACGAACGAAAGCACGGTGATAAAAACCGCCCGTTGGATATGAGCAGGCGACAGGCCATGAACAGCCATCAGCTTGCCAAGATTTTTCTTTATTTCAGCCACAATTTCTTAATAAATAGTATCAAACAATTCGCCGCCTGATGCATTGCACAGCGGTAGTGCTATAGAATATCTACATCGTTTACACCGAAACTTGAATCCAACTTTACCCGTAGAAAAACATGATGAAAAAAATCTCGATTTTTGCGTTTCTCCTTTTTACTTTCTCTTTTTCAGCTTTTGCCCAACAGCCTGTGATCACCGCGGCTGATTACGCTCGTGCCGAAAAGATGCTCACCTACAACACCTCGCCGCTTGTCGACCGCAATGGCGTGCGTGCGACGTGGCTGCCGGATGGGCGGTTTTGGTATCGCGTACTGACGCCGACCGGCAGCGAATATGTCGTGATAAACCCGGCGGACGGCAGCCGTAAGGCAGGTAAGACTTTACAAGAGATAGGCGTAACGATCACGGCTCCGACTGCACCGACGGGCCCCGGTGATGCACTTTTTATGCGAAATTCGGTTGCGTCGCCCGATGGCAAAAAGCGGGTGTTCATCAAGGATTGGAATCTGTGGGTTCGCGACGAGGCGACCAAGAAAGAGACGCAGCTCACGACTGACGGCATAAAAGATTTTGGTTACGCAACCGACAATGCAGGCTGGAAACACTCTGACCGAGCGATCGTGATGTGGTCGCCGGATTCGTCAAAAGTGGCCACGTACCAGCAAGATCAGCGTAACGTCAGCGATATGTATCTTGCGACGACAAACGTCGGCGCGCCAAAACTTGAGGCGTGGAAATATCCTCTGCCGCAGGACAAAGACATCATCAAGATCCACCGCGTGATCATCGACGTTAACAGTGGCAAAATGACCCGGTTCAAGATGCAGCCCGATGATCGTCGCGGGACTTTGTGTGACGATATCGCTTGCGAAGGTGAATTTGGCGATAACGAATGGGCGGCGGACGGCAAGACGCTGGCGTTTGTCTCGAGCTCTCGCGATCACAAATCGGCAAAATTTCGCATCGCTAATGTCGATACCGGCGATATCCGCGAGGTGTTCGAGGAAAAGGTCGCAACGCAGTACGAATCGGGTCAGGGTGCGGCAAACTGGAAATATTTACCAGCCACGAACGAAGCGATCTGGTATTCGGAACGCAGCGATTGGGGACACCTTTACATTTACGATCTCGCGACCGGCAAGGTGAAGAGCCAGATCACATCCGGCGATTGGGTAGTAACCCGCATCGTCCGGTTTGATGAAAAGGCACGCGTTATCTATTTCGAGGCAAACGGCCGCGAAACGGGCCGCGACCCGTATTTTTCTCATCTATATCGGGTTGATATGGACGGCAAAAATCTAAAACTGCTCTCGCCGGAGGATGGCAATCATCAGATCGCGTTTTCGCCAAGCGGAAATTATTTTATCGACAATTTTAGCAAGCCGGATGTACCGACCGTTTCGGTGTTGCGTGACGCAAGCGGAAAGTTGGTCGCAGAGCTTGAAAAGGCAGACGTTTCACGTCTAAAAGCAGCAGGTTGGAAAGCTCCGATCCCGATCAAGGTCAGATCAAACAACGCCAAATGGGACCTGTATGGCCTGATGTTCACGCCGACAAATCTCAATACAAGTAAAAAATACCCGGTCATCAATTACATCTATCCCGGGCCACAAGGCGGCGGCGTTGGCACGCGTGCTTTTGGCCCAAGCCGTAATGATAATCAGGCTCTGGCTGAGCTTGGGTTCGTGGTGGTGGTGATCGATGGCTCGTGTAACCCTGACAGGTCAAAATCATTTCACGATGTTTGTTACGGCAATATGGCCGACAACACGCTCGAGGATCAGATCTCAGGACTCAAGCAGTTGGCGGAAAAGAATCCGTATATGGATCTCACGCGTGTGGGCGTGTGGGGCCACTCGGGCGGCGGTTATGCGACCGCAGCGGCGATGTTTCGCTTTCCGGATTTTTACAAGGTCGGCATTTCTGAGAGCGGCAATCACGACAACCGCAATTACGAGGACGACTGGGGCGAACGCTATATCGGCCTGATGGTCGGCCCCGACGGCAAACAGACGACATCGGTCGACGATACGAAAGTAAAGTCAAACTACACCGATCAGGCTAATCAGATTTTTGCCAAAAATCTCAAGGGCAAACTAATGCTTGCTCACGGCCTGATGGATGACAACGTCCCGCCGTACAATACGTGGCTTGTGATCGATGCTCTGACCAAAGCGAACAAAGACTACGATCTGATCGTTTTCCCGAACGCCCGCCACGGTTACGGGGCATCGTCATATTACATGATGCGCCGCCGTTGGGATTATTTTGTAAAGAACTTGCTTGGTGCGGAACCGCCCAAGGAATATGTGCTAAAGCCGACGCCTGACCCGCGTCTGGCGCAGTAAACTTAAAAGGCAGGCTTTCACGGCCTGCCTTTTTTATTTGAGTTCCTCGGTATCGTCTTCGCTTGCGTCAAACAAAACGCTGACGGGCGTATGGGCGGGCGGTAGCGATTGGGTATATCCTGCGATATCTTTTTGCAGTTTGTCGAAAGCGTCGCGTCCGCGTTCGAAATCGTCGGCTTTTAATTTTAGGACGAGTTTGCCGTCGTCGTTTGGCAAGCCGGCCATAGCGGCGAGCGATTTTGTGCGGATCTCGATCTTGGAACCGCGTTTAAAAACTCCCTTTTTGAATTTTATATCGAGGATGTCGTTGATGGATATGCGGGCCTCTTCGACGCCCACAGAAACAAGCCCGAGTATCTTTGAATCAAATTCCAGCACGATACCGGCGCTCGAAAATTTCGCCACACCATTGACCTCGGTCAGGCCCTGATGTTTCGAAGATTTGAATGGAACGCTCGTAAACTGTTGCATTGTTACTTCTTAACGAAATACTTTCCGATGCCAAACAGGCTGATCAGCAGCCAAAAAAATTCTACTACAAACGAAGGGAAGTTAAAGGCGAAATACAGCGAGATCAGTATCAGCGTTGCCCCGACGGCGTTTAGCAGCGAATACAAAAGCTGCTCGCTCCGCACCTTGCCGAGTTGCAGCAAAATGTACGTCACAATAATAACCGCAACGCCAACCGTCCCGAGAATGTCGTACCAGGCGTAGGTCATTTTAGTTTGACGACCGTTCCCTTTGGCCCTACCGCCCAAACCGCTTTCTTACTTTTAGCGGCAACAGCGTTAAGATCTTCTTTACCTAGAATTTTCCATGTCTTTCCGCCATCGCGGGTAATATCCGAACCATTCGTGCCCACGGCGACGATTGTTTTCTTATCTACATAGGTGACACCGGAGCGATAACCGGTGAGACCTGTACCAAGTTTCCATGTCTTGCCGCCGTCGGTTGAGAAAGCGAGATTGTCCTTTGCTTCATTAGGCTTTTCGTAGTTACCGCCGACTATTACGCCAATACGCCTGTCGAACATCGCAATGGAAAAAATGCCGCTGCCTGCCGATCCATTAATGATCGGTGTATCGAAACGTGCAAAGTCCATTGACGGTTGATCGAGTGACAACCTATAGAAACTTGATGCTGAGCCGCCACTGACAATTCCTAGAGTGTGCGTGCTTCCGTCGCGATAAACGATCAGACAAGTGCCGCTCGCTGCAAATGCAGCTTCGCCATTAGTTGTTCGAGACCAATAAGGCCATTCTTGCCATTCAGAGCCTCCGTTGTTTGTTCTGATCAATCGAAATGAATTGTCTATTGGATCCGACATGGCAAAACACGTATTGCTGTTTATGCACGAAATAGCATCGTAGAACGCCTTCTCGTCCTTACTCCGAAACTGCTCTTTCCAAGTCTTGCCGCCGTCGGTGGTTTTGTAGATCCGCGAAGATTCGCCGTTGCCGATGCTCAGAATGTAGGCTACTTTCTCGTCAAAAGCCTCGATGTCGCGGAAATCGAGTTTGGCGGCGTCGGGCACTTGGATCACGTCCCATTTCTTGCCGCCGTCAATGGTGCGGATGACCGTCCCGCCCGTGCCGCTCGCCCAGATGACCTTTTCGTTTACAACGGACAGTCCGCGAAAACTCGCCGTGGTGTTGACGGTCTGTTTGATCCATTGAGCTGAACAAAGAGTCGCCAGAGACAGCAATGTAAGAAACCAAAGTAAAATCTTCATACAGGTAATTAGCCGCAGATAACGCGGATGACGCAGATTCAGAAACGATCGGAAATTATTGCAGATCTGCGCTCATCGTATTATCTTACCTGCGTCATCTGCGGTTAAAATTAGTACACCATTCTCGCACGTATCGTTCCCTTAATGCCTTTTAGTATCTCAAACGCTTCTTTTGAAAGTTTAGAATCGACATCGAGTATCACATAACCGATCTCGTCGTTGGTTTTGAGATATTGACCGGTGATATTGATGCCGCCTTTGGATAGCCGCGAATTTATCTGGCCGAGCACGCCGGGGACGTTTTTGTGAATGTGCAGTATGCGGTGCGTGCCGGCTTGGGGCGGCAGGGAAACGGACGGCACGGTGTGCGACCCTTGGGAAATGCCGAGTTCGAGATATTTGATGAGCTTGGCGGTCACGTCGAGGCCGATGTTGGCTTGAGCCTCTTCGGTAGAGCCGCCGATGTGCGGCGTTAGAATGACGTTTGGCAGATTTTGCAGCCCGCTCTCAAATTTGTCGCCGTTCTTTTCAGGCTCGACCGGGAAAACATCGACCGCCGCACCGGCGAGTTTGCCTGATATCAATGCCTTGCCCAAAGCATCCAGATCGACGACATCGCCGCGGCTGTAATTGAGCAGCACCGCACCTTTTTTCAGGTTTTTGAGCATCGCGGCGTCCATCATGTTTCGTGTCGTCGCGTCTGACGGCACGTGGAGCGTAACGATGTCCGACTTTTTCAAAAGCTCTTTTAGATCGCGTATCTGGCGGGCGTTGCCGTGCGGCAGCTTGGTCGCGGTGTCGTAATAAGTGACGTGCATCCCCAGAGCCTCGGCCATGATCGACACCTGCGAACCGATATTGCCATAGCCGATGATGCCAAGCGTTTTGCCCCGCAGCTCAAATGAACCTGCCGCCTCTTTTAACCATTCACCGCGGTGCGCCGCAGCGTTCTTATCCGGAATTTTGCGGATCAGCATTACGCACAACCCGATGATCAGCTCCGCGACCGAACGCGTATTTGAATACGGTGCGTTAAAAACCGCGATGCCTTTTTTTGTGGCTGCCGCAAGATCGACCTGATTCACCCCAATGCAAAAACACCCGACCGCCAGCAGCTTGTCCGCCGCATCGAGCACGTTCTTAGATATATGCGTCTTTGACCGTATCCCAAGCAGATGAACGCCCTTAACGGCCTTGATCAGCTCAGCCTCACTTAACGCACCGTTGATGCGTTTGACATCGGCATAGCCACCAACACGCAACTCCTCAACCGCCGCGTCCGAGATATTCTCGAGCAGCAGGATCTTGATCTTTGTGCGTGGATAAGATGTCGATTTAATCGTTGGATTCACCTCGATTCCCGTTGAGTTCTAATAACTTTTTGTTGAGGAAGTCGCGAAGCCGCAAAGCCTGCTCCTCGTTCATTTCGATATGATAGTGGTTCGATGTATCAGACATATCTGGAGTAAACAAAAACACAAATCCATCATCGTCCCAGCCGATGTGCAGATGATCGAGGGTGCGATCGCAAATTATTTCCCCAGGATTTTTACCGAATATCATCTTTTTACATATGTATCGTCAGATCATGCACGCCTTCGGCGGCTTCCATTACGCTTTCCGAGACGGTCGGGTGGGCGTGGATGATGCGGCCGAGTTCGTCGGCGGTGCATTCGAGGGCCATGGCGACGCAGGCTTCGGCGAGCAGCTCGGTCGCGTGCGGGCCGATGATGTGGACGCCGAGGACCTCGTCGTATTTTTTCTCGGCGACGATCTTTACAAAACCGTCAGTCTCGCCGAGTATGCGGGCCTTGCCCGATGCTGAGAAAGGGAACTTGCCGACCTTGACATCGTAACCGGCGGCCTTTGCTTTCTCTTCGGTCAGGCCGACGCTCGCGACTTCGGGGTCGCAGTAGGTGCAGTTTGGCACGAGGTTTTGTTTGATGGGCTCGACCTTACGACCTGCGAGTTTTTCGACGACCAAGATACCTTCTTTCGACGCGAGGTGAGCGAGCCACGCCGTGTCGATAACATCGCCGATGGCGAAAACGTTTGGTTCGTCGGTCTCGCAATATTCGTTGACCTTGATGGTGCCGCGAGGATTGACGACGACCTTGGTATTCTCAAGCCCGATGCCTTCGATCGAGGGCATACGTCCAACGGCGACTAGCAGCATCTCGGCTTCGAGCGAAACGGTCTCGCCCTTGGCGTTTTTGCCTGAAACTTTTACGCCGCCCTTATTTTTTTCGAGCTTGTCGAGTTTTACGCCGGTCTCGCATTTGATGCCAGCCTTTTTGAATGAACGGGCCAGCTCTTTTGAAACGTCAGCGTCCTCGATCGGCACTATGCGATCCATCAACTCAACGACCGTCGTGTCGCAGCCAAAGCGATGATATACGCTGGCAAACTCGACGCCGACCGCTCCCGAACCCATCACGATCAAAGATTTCGGGACTTTTGTGAGTTCGAGAATGTGATCGGAATTGACGACAGTCTTGCCGTCGGTCTCAAAACCCGGAATCGGACGCACCACCGAGCCGGTGGCGATTATGATATTTTTAGTTTCGATGATCTGCTTTTTGCCATCCGCCAGAGCGACCTCGACCTTGCCTTTGCCGACGATCTTGCCAAAGCCGTTAAATATCGTGGCTTTGTTCTTTTTCATCAGATAGGTCACGCCGGCGGAGTTTTTGGCGACCACGTCTGATTTGTATTTCTGCACTCCCGCCCAGTCGTAACTTAGGTCTTTGACCTTGAGGCCGTAATTTTCAAAATGCCCGGCCTTGTCATAAAGATGAGCGGCGTTTAATAAAGCCTTGGTCGGAATACAGCCGCGCAGGCCGCAAGTGCCGCCCAGACGCGCGTCTTTTTCTTTCTCGACAATTGCTACTTTTAATCCAAGTTGTCCGGCGCGTACGGCGGCAACATAGCCGCCCGGCCCGGATCCGATGATCGTTACGTCAAATTGTTCTGCCAATGTAGTGTCCTCGTGTTACGAATAAATAATTGCTATTTATACATTATAGGTGTTTAGCGTGAGCCAATCTAGTTAAGCCTCAGCGAATTAGATTACAATAGCTGAATATGATACATTCCGAAGAATTTTTGGCTCTCGCACACGACGCTAAGAGCCAGGTTAAAGAATGCGATGTCGCCGAGGCACGAGAGCGGGTAGCTGCCGGTGCAGTGCTGATCGACGTTCGCGAAGACAATGAATTTGATGCCGGCCACGCCGCCGGTGCAAAACATATGTCTCGCGGCATTATCGAACGCGACATCGTCCAGACCTTTCCCGACAAAGACACCGAACTCGTCCTCTATTGCGGCGGTGGATTCCGTTCGGCGTTGTCGGCCGTAAATCTGCAAAAGATGGGCTATACCAACGTCATATCGATGGACGGCGGCTGGGCAGCGTGGCAAGAATCGGGTGCACCCGTTGAATAACGATAAAGAAGAACGTCGAGCGTATATCCGCGAGCTGCAAGCCAAATTTGCCGCTCGAGGCGATTCGCTTGGGTGGTTTGAGGAGCTGTATAAGGAATCTGCCGGAAACAACGAGCAAATACCGTGGGCTGACCTCGAACCAAACAGCTATTTTCGAACGTGGGCGGAATCGACCGGACTAAAAGGTGACGGCCGCACGGCACTCGTCGTCGGTTGCGGGCTTGGCGACGATGCGAAATATCTGCACGACCTTGGGTTTAAGGTAACAGCTTTCGACATTTCGCCGACAGCTATCGAATGGGCGAAAAAGCTATATGGCGAGGCTGATATCGATTTCGTAGCCGCTGATCTTTTTGCCCCGCCGGACGAATGGGCGGACGGTTTCGATTTTGTGCTTGAG
>JBEBGA010000440.1:0-2193 GCA_040081695.1 Pyrinomonadaceae bacterium | reverse complement strand
GAGTCATGTGGTTGCTTGGGTAAATTCACAATATGCCGTTTTTAACAAAACCGGAACTCTTTTACTCGGTCCCATCAATGGCAACACGCTTTTCGCGGGCGTCGGTAACAACTGCGAATCCACTAACCGCGGCGACCCTATTCTACAATATGACCGACTCGCAGACCGCTGGATCTTGAGCCAGTTTGCGTTTTCCGCCGGGGCGAACGCTACTCCGCCATATTTTCAGTGCATAGCGGTTTCCACTTCGGGTAACCCTCTGGGCACCTATGTCCGGTATTCGGTCGCATTCTCTAATACAAGTCCATCCGGGTTTAACGACTACGGCAAGTTAGGCGTTTGGCCGGACGGGTATTACACGGCCTACAATATGTTTAACAGCGGCACGACCTTTACCGGAGCCGGCCTGTGTGTGTCCGATCGAGTAAAAATGCTTGCCGGCGATCCTGCTGCCACTACGCTATGCGCCCCATTTGCCAGCTATGCAGGCGGAGGGTCGTTTTTGCCCGCAGATCTTGAGGGAACGACGCTGCCAACAAATAGCAGCCAGGGTGGTATTTTTATCCGGCAATCGACGGCCCCAGCACTTAGATTGTTGAAATTAAAGGCGGATTTCACGGCTTCGACGGTTACGCTGACGGACGGCCTTGGCGGAGCGGCGGGGAGTTTTGTAAATATCCCTATCACCTTGACGCGTGCTTGTAACGGGACCGGCGGCACCTGTGTTGCACAACCGGGGACGACCAATCTTTTGGACACTCTTGGCGACCGTATGATGTACCGATTGGCATACCGAAATATCAGCGGCGTAGATCGCCTCGTGGTTTCGATGTCAGAGGATGTCGACGGGGCCGGTGCTCGAAGTGCGGCGATCAGGTGGTTTGAGATACGCAACCCGTTTGGGGCCGCTCCGACGCTGTTTCAGAATGCCACGTACGATCCGGGAGCGTCCGGCGACCGCTGGATGAGCTCGATGGCCACAAACAGATGCGGCGACATCGGTTTGAGCTACAACGTAGTAAATGCAGGCACAAGCCTCAAACCGTCGATCGGTGTCACCGGACGTTTGTCCAGCGACGCTGTCAACACGATGCAGGCCGAAACAGTCACGACAACCGGAACCGGATCACAAACCGGTGGGCTGACGCGTTGGGGCGACTATTCGACGATGCAAATCGACCCGAGTGACGATGTCACATTCTGGTATATCAGCCAATATCTAGCTGCCGATGGATCGTTTAACTGGAGAACCCGTATTGCCAGTGCCAAATTTACGACATGTGCACCGACGGCGGCCGGTGTCACCGTTTCGGGCCGCGTGATATCAGGTGCGGCCGGACGCGGCTTGACCGGTGCAGTTGTCAGGCTGACCGATCAAAATGGCGGCGTACGCAACGCGGTCACTAGCCGGCTCGGCACATTCTCGTTTGGCGACGTCGAACCCGGACAGACATATGTCATCAGCGTTGTGTCGCGGCGGTTTAACTTTGCACCGCGTGTGATCCAAGTCGTTGATAATGTCACTGATCTGGAATTAATGCCCGAGTAATGAGTCAAACCAAAGCCTTTGAACTGGCGGTCGATGCCAGCGAACAGGAAATTGCATTACAGATAAAAGCTGACATGGATCGCGGCCTGGAGTTTCTTGAGAAACTTCAGGCCGATCCCGCTATACTTGCTTTTAAACTTGCGATCGAGAAAGCCCCCGCCGGATCTCCCGTCCAGGACATCATAAAACATAATCTGCTGACGGCGTATAAGATGCGGATCGGCCAGCTGCTCGCGGCGGGTGAGCCGTTGAGCGTGAACCGCTACCTCCCCGAGGTAAGCGGACTCATGCTCACAAGTGAATTGGCAAATGATGTTGAATTTCGGGGAAAGTTTGCCGACATCTTTCGACAGATCTACTACGACCTTTACGAAGCTCGTCAGCACGAGGTGTCATTGTTCTTTATACGTAAGGCGTTATCGATCCAGCCGTGTCCGTCATATTATATTGATCTCACAAATGCCTATGCTTGGACAAAAAAGCGGGCCGTCTTAACAGATTTCACCACGCGTTTTAGTGAGCGTGAACTGGGAAGGCATATTTTTGTCACTTGTGCCCCAAAAAGCGGCTCTACCTTTATCAAGAACGTCTTGCTTGGTGTGACCGGATTCAGAGGCCTTTTTCCTACTTACGCTTCTCTACAG
>JBEBGA010000111.1:0-8587 GCA_040081695.1 Pyrinomonadaceae bacterium | reverse complement strand
TCGTGACTCTTGTCTTGATCGCCCTGCTAGGGGTTGTGTTTCTCAAAGGCTTTAACGAGGCGATAGGAATTGCTGTCGGTATCGTTGCAGCATTTCTTTCCCTCAATATTATCGTGATCGGATGTGGGCTATACGAGATCTTTTGGGTGCGGCCAGAGGTCTTTACAAACTGGCAACAGTTGGTCTGGTCTGACAAAAATGTTGGCGGTAGTTATTTCTGGCTGATCATTGGGTCATTGTGGTTCTTCCCAAAACTCGCGCTCGGGCTGTCAGGTTTTGAGACAGGTGTTGTGGTTATGCCGCTCGTGAAAAGCGACGTTAGCGGTTCGGACGGCAGTAATCCGGCGGGACAGCGAAATGAACATACAGATGACGGCCTTTCAGACGACGAACGCAGAGTGCTCGACGGACGTATTCGTAATGGTAAAAAGCTGCTGAGCGGAGCGGCGATCATCATGAGTTTCTTGCTGATCGGCAGTAGCATCATTACCTCGATGCTAATACCGGCAGAGAAATTTCAGCCGGGCGGCGAGGCTGCAGGCAGAGCGATATCATACCTTGCTCACCAAATGCTCGGAGAGGTTTTTGGAACATTTTATGATATTTCTACAATAATGATCCTTTGGTTTGCCGGGGCATCGGCGTTAGCCGGATTGCTGAACATCGTGCCGCGTTATCTGCCGCGATATGGTATGGCTCCTGACTGGGCACGAGCAACCAGGCCGTTAGTGCTAGTGTTCACAGGCATCTGTGGAGTTGTGACCATTCTTTTTGAAGCAGATGTGACCGCTCAGGGTGGGGCATACGCTACAGGGGTTTTGGCACTGATGACATCAGCAGCTGTTGCGGTGACGATATCAGAGTGGAGAAAGTCAAAAAAGGTATGGATGGCCTTTGCCGTAATTACCCTTGTATTTATCTACACCGTAGTTGTGGGCATTATCGAGCAGCCTAGCGGTATCAAGATAGCTTCTTTCTTTATCTTTGCCATCATCGCTGCGTCTTTCATATCACGGGCGATGCGTTCGACCGAGATACGTATCGACAAGATCGAGCTTGATGAGGCCGCACAGGCATTTATCGACGAGATCAACGACGAGGGTCAGATAAGGATCGTGACCAACCGCCGCGAGACAGGCGATATGACCGAATACCGCTTTAAGGAACACGAAAAGCGGGTCGATAATCACATCCCGTCTTCGGATCCGATCTTATTTTACGAGATCGAGACGGGGGATGCTTCGGAATTTAAGGGCAAACTTTTCATTCGCGGCGTGGATGTTGACGGCTATCGTATCTTGCGTACGCAGGCTCCGGCAGTTCCAAATGCGATCGCCGGATTCTTACTACATTTGCGTGACACGACGGGCAAGATACCGCACGTTTATTTTGGTTGGAGCGAGGGCAATCCGCTCATGTATCTGGCGAGATATATTTTGTTTGGCGAAGGCGATACGGCTCCGGTGACACGCGAGATCTTAAGGCAAGCCGAAGAAGATCCCGAAATGCGGCCAAATGTTCATGTCGGGGGATGATCCGATCCTGAACCGTTGGCATGACCATTTTTCATAAGACGGTAACAGTCACGGCAATATACGGGGCGTCCTTGTGACGGGAAAAATGGGACCGTGGTCGATTTCGTACAATTAGCACATTGTGCCCTGACATCGACGCGATGTTTTTTTCCGGTTGCGTGGGCGATCTCGATATCAGCGAGCCGACGCGTTTTAGCCAATTTGCAGGGTTTACAGCGTTTTGGCGGATTTAGCAACTCTTTTTGGGTGTAAAAGAGCTGCTCACCGGCGGACCAAAGAAAAACTGCGGAGCAATCGACGCACGGGATGGTTTTGTCTTCGTATGCAGAGGTATTTTCCGGAGGCGCATCCAGATCGGCAAGGGCGACTGCAAAATTTCTATCAGCCATAATGGGACGTCACTGCTCCGCTCACTTAGGCCCGGGAGATATTGTATTTGAGGTCAACAAAGCGTTCTGACTACACGACCAAAATAGTCATAGTGGGCTAATAGAGATAGACATTACAACTATCGGTTTTGGGTGTCAAGAGCGTGGTATGACCAATCTGGGGCCAAGGTCATTTTTATGAATGTTTTAGTCATCGGTTCAGGTGGACGCGAACATGCGATCTGCCGTTCGTTTAGTAAAAGCTCGCGGATATCGAGGCTTTTCTGTGCCAATGGCAATGCCGGTATCGCGCAGGTTGCCGAATGTGTAGCGGTCAAACCGGATGATATCACTGAGCTTGCCGAATTTGCGTCGCAAAACGCCATTGACCTCACATTTGTCGGTGGTGAAACATCGCTTGCCCTTGGCATTGTTGACGAGTTTGAATCTCGCGGCCTGAAGATCATCGGCCCGTGTAAAGAGGCTGCCCGTCTCGAAGCAAGCAAATCGTTTGCAAAAGATTTTATGGCTCGCCACGGCGTGCCTACGGCCAAATTTACGACATCGCACTCACCGGCGTTTGCGATCCGTGAGCTTGAAAGCGGTGATTTTGGGGACGAAAATTCTCCCGTTGTAGTCAAAGCGGATGGCCTCGCCGCTGGGAAAGGAGTCGTAGTTGCCAAGAACCGTGCTGAGGCGATCGCGGCGATCAACGAGATGGCGGATCTGGTCGGCACGGCAGCGGCGGAAAAGATCGTGCTCGAAGAATGTATGTTTGGCCGCGAGGTGTCGCTGCTGATGTTTGCCGACGGCGAAGATTTTGCATTGATGCCGCCGACCCGCGACCACAAACGCATCGGCGAAGGCGACACGGGCCCAAACACCGGTGGGATGGGCACGATTACCGACGCTTCGCTGCTGACTGCCGACGAGCTGCAAACCATAATAGATACGATGATCCGCCCGACGCTGCACGGCTGCATCCGTGAAGGGTTTCGCTTTCGCGGGATACTGTTTCTCGGAATCATGATGACCGCTCAAGGCCCAAGGTTACTCGAATACAACGTCCGCTTTGGTGATCCCGAAACTCAGGCGATCCTCGTCCGGCTTGAAACAGACATGGTCGATATTTGCGAAGCGATGCTCGACGGGACGCTTGGTAGCAACGATATTAAATGGAAACAGGGAAGTTCGGCGTGTGTGGTGCTGGCCTCCGAGGGCTACCCGTCTAAGTCACGAACAGGCGACCTGATAAGCGGATTGGAAAACATTAGCGATGTCGAGATCTTTCATGCGGGGACATCGGCTTTGACGCCCGGAGAGTTTTACACCGCTGGCGGGCGTGTTCTCGGCGTCACCGCAACAGGTGACGATCTGGATTCTGCCTTAACAACAGCTTACTCCGCCGTCGAAAAGATCTCTTGGCAGGGAATGCAGTATCGGGATGATATTGGAAAATAGTGGCTAAGTCTTCTTAACTGCCTCAGCTTTGCGGGTAAATTCCTCAGCTTCTTTGGTCAACCCATTTTTACGACAAAATTCGGCGAGGCGTGTGTATCGTTCGGCGGGTTTTGTGTCCGAGAGCCAGCATATCTTTGCCATACATTCAGGACAGGTATCAATGGGGCGAGAATCGGTTTCCCCAAGGTGATTTGTGCCGCTCATCATGCACTCGTATTTTGTGCAGTGTTTCATCGAGAACATGTGGCCCATTTCATGGGCGGCGATCTTTAACGTGCGGAGTAAAAAGCCGCGTTCGTCGGTGTGGTCGTCGAGCCGGAAAAGCGACCAGACGCCGACGCGGTTCTCAAGGCTCCCCTGGCCAAATACATAATTCAACGACTCGTCAGGATAAAGGTCATCGGCCGTAAACGCGATCAACGCCGCCGCGTCCTTTGGCAATATCGGTATCAGAACATCGTTGAGGATATAGCCGGTTTTGATCTGACGAGTGTGTGTCAGGCGGTTTTGACGAATGTTGGGGTGAGATGTGATCAGTGGGCGCGAGGGCATCTGCTCGACCGGCAGATCGTAAAAAGCCGCCAGATATTCCGTCGTCTGGGCGATCAGCTTTTGCTGTTTGGTATCAAACGTGCCAAGAGGCAGGACATAGATCTTTTGCCGCTCCTTTGTCGGTTTTGTCGGGTCGGCGTCCAAATACTCCTCAAAAGTCTGCCCCGTCTCCGTGTGGGACGCCAGCCAATCATTCGAGGCAGGTTTCCCCATCACCTTAAAAAAAGGCTCGATCTTTTTGATCGAATCGCGAAGCTCCTTGATCTCCTTCTTGGCCTCGCGGGCAGCGGTCATGTTGGACACTGGGGTTTTGGTCGGTGACGAACATGACACACCCACGATAAGAAGAAATAACGCAATAAATTGTCCCCGCAAGTTACTTGAACGGGAAATAATATTGGCTAGCCGTAAATATGGACTATTTGCGTTCATTCGTGTCATCCAAAAGTCTTTTTGCTACTATAAGGAAAGATTTTTGGGCTTCTTGTTCTGTTAAGGTGCATCGAAAAAGAGTTTCAATTTGGTCGGCAAACATTCGCAGCCTCCTGCTATTCATACCTCCAGCGTTGCCGGGTACTCCTGATGATGTCCATCCCTTGATAATGTCTTCTGCGGGGACTCTTTCTTGCTTCGAGCTAAATTTTGCTACTCGCCAAAGCCAGTTACGCAGCAAACGTTGACGACGATTGGAGGGCGGGTCTTTTTCTAGCAAAAGAACGACGCTTTGAACCTTGTTTCGTCGGTTATCCTCGTCCATCTTTATGCCCTTCCAGTTTTCATCGGTCTCAGAGTAGAAAAGGGGAAGGTGAACGCCCTTCATTTTTGGAGAAACTCGCATGTCCGAAGGCTCAGCCCCTATTGTTCCCGAGCGTTGTTTATCAGTAGAGTTGACTCGGAATGTTTCCCAATTTTTGCTAGTTGATTTTGGCATATGTCTATCGAATAATGATTGGCTTATTGTGTTTCAGTAGTGACGTAGCGAATCACGATACGCTGCATAATTCACCAACATCTCCCTGAGCGAATCGCCGCCAAATTTTTCACGCATTTCGTTTGCCAATACTGCTGCAAGCATTGCTTCGCCAATTACACCGGCAGCAGGGACGGCGGTGATATCTGAGCGTTCAAATGCAGCGTCACTTGATTCTTTGGTGTCGATATCGACGCTTGCGAGCGGTTTGCGGAGCGTTGAGATCGGTTTCATGTAACCGCGAACACGAAGTTCTTCGCCATTTGTAATTCCGCCTTCGAGACCGCCCGCACGATTCGTAGAACGGTTAAATGCCTCGCCGTTGTGAAATATTTCGTCGTGAACCTCAGACCCGCGTCGTCCGGCATTCGCAACACCTTCGCCGATCTCGACGGCTTTGATAGCGTGTATCGACATTATGGCTCGGGCGATGCGGCCGTCCAATTTGTCTTCCCACGATGTGTGCGAGCCGAGGCCGACGGGCAGGCCTTTTGCGACCACCTCAAATATACCGCCGAGCGTGTCGCCGTCGGTTTTGGCTTGGTCGATGAGTTTGATCATTTCCTGCTCGGCCTTGCTATCGGCACAGTTTAGCGGCGAGTCGTTTGGGATCGCGGCGATCTCTTCCCAGGTTTTTTCTAGAAGCTGTTCAGGATGGCTGCCGAGTTTAACAACGTGGCTTTTAATTTCTATTCCAAACGCGGCGAGCAATTGTTTCGCAATAGCACCACACGCGACCCTCGCCGCCGTTTCCCTCGCCGACGCTCGTTCCAAAATATCACGGAGGTCACGAGTCTGATATTTCTGACCGCCGGCAAGATCGGCATGGCCGGGACGCGGATGCGTGACAAGACGCGGATTTTTCGGCTGTACGTCTAGCTCTTCGGATGACATTACATCCTGCCAATGAACAAAATCCTTGTTTTCTATGGTAAGCGCGATCGGCGAACCGAGAGCTTTACCGTGGCGAACGCCGGACAGTATTTCGACCGTGTCAGTCTCGATCTTCATCCGGCCGCCGCGTCCGTAGCCCTGCTGACGCCGCCAAAGTTCGTGGTTGATCGCGGCAATGTCGATAGGTAGTCCGGCAGGCACGCCTTCGATAATGGCAACAAGCGCCTTGCCGTGCGATTCGCCTGCGGTTGTGAATTTAAAGAACATAAGAAATTTAACCACAGATGGATACAGATAAACACAGATTATTTCTATTTCTTATCGGCGTTGATCCGTGTTTATCTGTGGTTGTAAACGCCTCTTCCTAAACACGATCAAGCCGATGCTGCCGATGATGAGCAAACCACCTAATCCGGTTTGCGGCGGAAGAGTTTCGCCGATAGTTATCGCTCCTATCACGACTGCGAGCAGTGGCGTGACGAGCGAGATCATCATTGCTTTTGTCGATTCGATCTTACCCAGTAGCCAATAATACAGCCAAAAAGCCGCGATCGTACCGGCGATCGTCAGATACAAAACACAGCCGACAGCTTTCCACGTCCAATGAAACGTCAAAGGGTTTCCCTCCGCGATCAAGCTGTAGACGATGATCGCGGGCAGGCCGCAGAGCATCTGACAAAACACGAGTGCCGCAGGATGTATCGCACCACCCTTTGCCTTTACGAGGATCGACGCTTGTGCCGCAGCGTACGAACCGATCACGACGGCGACGCAACCAAGAAACGCCATGAAGCTTTGTACGCTCAACTGATCGTAAAAAATGACGCCGACGCCGACAATTCCCATTGCGACAGCAAAGACCTTTAGCCTTGTGATCCGCTCGTTCGGCAAAAATATCCATGCTAGGATCAGGCCAAAGACAGTGATCATCGCCTGCAGCACGGCGGCAAGGCCGGACGTGATATATTGCTCGCTCCAAAAGACCATGCTGTAGTTGATCGAGAACTGCAGCACGCCGGTGAGGGCGATCAGCCGCCATTGTTTTGCGGTCTTGGGCATCGGGATCTTTTGAACGCGGATAACGACAAAGAGGATCGCGACCGCCAACAGAAAACGCGCCGCCGCAAACGTTATTGGTGGCAGGTCGTCGAGGCCGATCTTGATAAAGATCCACGTAGTGCCCCAAATAAGGCAAAGCAAGAGCCAGATGAGTACGGTTTTCATTAATCGCGTTCGTAAAAGCTGAGGCTAGTCTCACCTTGTTTGAGTATCCGCCAGCGGCGAAGTGACCCGACCTCGTCCGGGATATGTTTTTTTGAGTGATGTTCGACGACCAGCAAACCGCCGTCATTGAGCAGTTTATGGCTAAAGCCAAATTCGTGCAGCACGATCGAATAATCGGCCTCATACGGAGGATCATAGAACGCGATATCCCACCCTGTTGCATGCTCACGGCCCGAGAAATTGTCAGCATCGAGACCGAGGATCTCGGTCGTATTTTCAGACACGTCAAGTTTGTCGAGATTTTCTTCGATCAGAGCACAGGATTTTTTAGACTTATCAACAAACGTTACAAACGCCGCTCCGCGTGAGAGGGCTTCGATCCCGATCGCACCGGTTCCGGCACAAAGATCGAGAAAACGCGTTTCGTCGTCGATTCGCGAGGCGAGGACGTTGAATAGAGTTTCGCGCAGGCGGTCTGAGGTCGGCCGCGTTTTGTTGTCCGGCGGGCTTTTGAGCACGCGGCCGCGATAGATACCGGCAATGACACGCATAAACGATAGTGTAGGGAATTGGAGCGTTGTGGGCAAAAGCGATGCTTATTTGGGTTAGCCGATACTACCGAGTCTTACATTTTTGTCAGAGCGGGCGATCTTGACGAGTGCAGATGTTTCGGGTGAAAGACGCCGTTCGGTGAGATACAATTCTGCTTCTTTGCGGGCAGTAATGAGTATGTCGAGATCGCGGACGATATTGCCGATGCGAAAATTTTGAATGCCTGATTGCCGCGTGCCGAGGATCTCACCCTGGCCGCGTATCTCGAGGTCTTTTTCGGCGATCTTAAATCCGTCGGATGTCTGCTCCATTATCCCTAGGCGCTCTTTTGCAACGGCGGTCCGCTTAAACCCGGCGAGCAGGACGCAGTAGCTTTGCTCGGCTCCGCGTCCGACACGTCCGCGAAGCTGATGGAGTTGTGACAGCCCAAATCGTTCGGCGTGTTCGATGACCATCAGCGATGCATTTGGCACATCGACGCCGACCTCGATGACTGTCGTTGAGACGAGTATGTCGAGATTGCCCGCGACAAATTCCGCCATGATCTCTTCTTTTTCCGCCGCCTTCATCCTGCCGTGGAGCAGGCCGACAGTGTATTGCGGAAAAATATTGGTGCGGATGTCCTCGTACATCAGGGTTGCGGCCTTGAGGTCGAGTTTTTCTGATTCCTCGACCAGCGGATAGACGATATAGACCTGACGGCCGAGCTTTACCTCGCGTTCGATGCCGCGATAGACGCCGTGACGTTGGTCCTCGCCGAGTACGACCGTTTTGATCGGCGTCCGGCCCGGCGGCATCTCGTCGATTATCGAAACGTCGAGGTCGCCATACACCGTCATCGCCAGCGAACGGGGAATTGGTGTCGCGGTCATCACGAGCACGTCAGGATTAAAGCCCAATGCCATCAGCTGAGCCCGCTGGAGCACGCCAAAGCGATGCTGCTCGTCGATGACGGCAAGGCCCAGCTTTGAAAATCTGACAGCGTCCTGGATGATCGCATGCGTGCCGATGATGAGATCGATCTCACCGGC
>JBEBGA010000439.1:0-2198 GCA_040081695.1 Pyrinomonadaceae bacterium | reverse complement strand
TCGTTGGCGGCGTACATTTTTAGGCCGCGATAATGGGTTGAGGCGATGACTTGGGCACCTTTTTGGCGAAAATGATCGACGATCGCAACGCCGAGGGCCGAGCCTTCCTCGGGATCGGTTCCTGTACCGGCTTCGTCAAGCAGAACGAGTGAAGGCGGCTGACATTGGCCGATCATGCCCGCAATGTTCGACATGTGCGACGAGAACGTAGATAGGTTTGCACTCAAAGATTGGTGGTCGCCGATGTCGGCGAGGACAGACCGGTAAAAAGGAATTTTCGCCTCGGCTGCCGGAACGGGCAGGCCCGAGATCGCCATCAGGCTGAGCAAGCCGGCGGTCTTTAGCACGACGGTCTTGCCGCCGGCGTTAGCACCGGAGATGATCATGACGGCGTTGCGTTTGGTAAGTGTAAAGCTGGACGGCACGATGCCGGAAGAGAGAACCACCCCGTCAGCCGAAGCGGCTGCCACCCCTCCTTCGTAAGGAGGGGAGCTTTTGCGGAGATTCTCTTCGAGAAGCGGATGTCGGGCGTCAATTAGATCCAGAGTGTTGTCGTCGGTTATTTCGGGGACGGCGGCGGTGAATTTGCGGGCGAATTCTACTTTGGCTTTTATGAAATCGAGTTCGGCGACGGCTTCGACGGCCGTTTCGATTGCTGGGAGCTGTTCGCGAAGCTGTTCGGTGAGGGCAAAGAGGATGCGGGCGACCTCACGTTCTTCTTTGCCTTTGAGATTTTGGAGCTCGTTGTTTGCCTCGATACTGGCAAGTGGTTCGACGAAGACGGTCGAGCCGCTCGACGAAAATCCGTGAGCGACGCCTGCGACCTTGCCGCGAAAATCGGTTTTTACAGGGATGACAAATCGGTCATTGCGAACGGTGACGATCTCGTCCTGAATGGCGGTTCCGGCGGCACGCATTGCGGATTCGAGCGATTTTGTCAGACGGGCTTTTTGGGCGTTGATCTCACGCCGCAGTTTTGCCAGCTCGGGCGAAGCGTCGTCATTTATCTCGCCGCCGGGGAGCAACTTTTTGCTGATCTGCTCGGTTACCGCGAGCAGCGACGGCGGGATCTGTTCGACGGTTTGCCACAGGATCGGCGCACTTTCTTTTTCGGGCTGGATGGCGGCACGAACAGACAACGCTTGCGTGCAAACGCGAGCGAGGTCGAGCATCACGACCGGTTCGAGTGCGGCGTTTTGGATCTTTAGGATCGCAACGGCGTCGGATGGATCATCCAGGCCGCTGAAGGACCAATTGACCTGTTTTTCATTGAGTTCGATGGTCTCGGTGACAGCGGCTAGAGCATCATCAAGTTCGCGGCGATTTTCGATCGGCCGCAAACACGCGAGCCGCTCGACGCCCATCGGAGTCTGGGCATGGCGGCTGACAAGCTCAAGCAGCTTGTTGTATTCCAATGTATCGAGCGAAAAACTCATAGTGCGTTGGTCCGGTCCGGACCAAGTGGACCAAGATGGACCAAGGGTGGACCAAAATAAGCTCAGCTAATTGAAAAGCAATAGAACATATTACAAAAATCGCTCTCTAACATCTGGCGTTGGCAGCATGCATGCATCCTGGCGGCCGAACAGGCGGTAGCGATATTTTGCGAACAGCTTATATGCCCAATCGCGGATGAACGCGGGGACGACGATAAATGCATAACCTAGCGACCAGATGCCGCCGAGTCCGCGGGCGACACGCAAACCGGCGGTCGAGTGCAGATAGGCTTTGTCGTCTTCGATCAGGATTATTGAGTCAACGTCTTCGCCGATGTTAAATTTCGCACGCAGCTCTTGCCCAGGCTCTGATTGCAGCGGCGTGAACTTAAACTTTTTTTCGCGGTCGTGCCGGATAATAAAGTTGACGGCGCCGTTGCAAAAATTGCAGACACCGTCAAAAAGTACGATCGAACTCATATAAAAATTCTACCGCAATTATCGGATAGAAATGAGCCGACAAACCGAATAAACTCAAAAACATGGAAACTGAGGTCTTATGGCGGGCGGTCGAGGCGAGGGACGCGAGATTTGACGGAGCGTTTGTTTTCGGCGTGAAAACAACGGGCATTTTTTGCCGGCCTTCGTGGTCGGCGAGGACCTTCAGCTCGGCCTGCGTCGCAGCGACGTCGGCCGTGTAGAGGTAGAAGAGCACGGCCTGCACGGACGCGTCGACGGGGTCGCTCGCGATCGAGAACATGA
>JBEBGA010000438.1:0-2217 GCA_040081695.1 Pyrinomonadaceae bacterium | reverse complement strand
GCAAATCCCTCGTCGGTCGATCCGGCGGTGGTAACGATGCTCTGAACGATCGCACTCGCGGTACGTTGATTTCCGTTGCCCTCGATTAGCGTTCGCGTTACGGGATTGTAAATGTGGTGTATCCCGAAGGCCCACCCGCCGAGATCCGTCACGCTGCGGTCGGAGCCGCCGAGTTCGAATTCATAGTTTCGCAAAGCTATGCTCCGGCCCGTTCCAGTTACTATTTGGCCGCTCCCGTTCCCAGGTTGGCCGAATTGCGGGCTGCCCGGTTGACCCGGAATGGCGTAGGCGAGCGGATAAAAGTTGACGACCGAGACAGTCGCACGTTGTTTGCCCTGAGTTCGGCGCGCGTATTCGTCGAGTCCGTCCCATTGGAAATCGAATGTTAGGCCCGGCGTAACGGGCATGATGTCCGACTTTATTGTTCGTCCCGCAATATTTACGATCGCTGCGACAGCGACGACGTCTTTTTGCGGCGTCGGGCCGACCAAAGGTATTAGGGCACCGAGTGGAAGCGGTTCTCTGTTAAGAATAATCTGGTATCCAGTTTGGTGTATCTCGACTGTCTCAACAACGGTTTGGGGCTGAATGTTTTCGGTACAGCCATCTTCTTCCTCGCAGTCTTTTTTCGGCTTCGGAAAAAACGGTGGCGGTGCATCCGGAGGTGGTTTGAAACTAGAGGGGTAATTGCAATCCCAAGATGAAAAGTGGCGAAGCGGTACGCGCCATAAAGATTGATTCGTTTGGTAGAATTCGGTAAGTTTTTGACGCTCAGCGACATTGATGCCCAGATCTGCGTATTCCTGATCGGTTGCGGGGGAACCGCTGCCGGTGAGATCGAGATTTGCGATGCCGCCGCTCGTTGATAAGACCTTGACGACCTTGCCATTCTCCTCGGGTTCCCAGTCGCCAGTCTGTTTATTATAGGAGCCGGTCGGGACGACCACACCGGTGGGGAAACCGATGAAATTTTCCAAATACTGGATCACAGGCTGGCTAAACTCAGTCTTGACAGCATTTAAGGCGACAGCTTCGTCGACCGAGTATTCGGTGGCGTAGGTGTATTCGCTCGTCGGGGGTAGGTCGCCGGGCATGGCACTGCGTCCGCTGTCACCGACCGTAAACTCGGTTGCCCGGACGTTAAGGCGAGGCAATGTTTGGGTCATGTTATTTGGCAGAGTGACCGTCGCCGTCGTGCCTTGTTTGAAAAAAAGCCTCGAACGTCGTTGTCCCGAAGCATCATTGCTAGGGCTGCCGGAGGCGACCTGGATCGGCGTGGCGGATGTAAGGTCGATCTCAGTGACGTTCGGATCGTACGGCATCATCACAACGTCGTCCGATGAGCGGTAGGTTTGCCAGTCGATCTTCTCCTCGCGTTGGGCGGTTATGTAATTTGTTTTTTCGTATTTGATAGTAAGTTCGCCTCCGGCATTGACGACCATGTCGAACATTCCGTCGGCACGGCTGCGGGTTTGGCCGAATTCGGGGTGATCGAGGATCGAAATAACGACATTTGAGAGCGGCGTTCCGGCTTTGTTGGTCACTTTTCCTCTTAGCAGGCCGACGGTTTGGATGGCGTTTGGGCCGGTGTAGAGGAATTTGGTAGCGTTCGAGATGTTTGTCGCGATGGTTTTGCTGAGCGGCGGCGCAACGGTCGCCGGATCTGGCGGCGGCGGGACGTTTACCGGGTTGACCGTGACGCTGACATCGTCCGAAGCCGACACGGTGCCGTCCGTCGCAGACAGTCTGAGTATGTAAAGCCCTTGTGCGGAGAAGGTCGCACTTGCTGTCGCATTAGCCGGATTGTCGAAGGCCACATTTCCCGGGCCGCTGACCTTGCTCCAAGTGGTCGAGACGTTTGCGGCCGCGACCGCGACGCCGTTTAGCTGTGCTCCGCCGGGCAGAACTACCGGACGGTCTGGTCCGGCGTTTACGCAGAGCGAGGAAGCCGTTCCCGCAACAAGATCGATGTTTGTGACATCGGTCGTAAGATCGAGAGTTCGCGAGAGAAACGTATAGCCCTTAGTCACAACATTTAGTGTGTAACTTCCGGGGGAGTTTACGCCGTCGAAGCGATAGTATCCGAATGATGATGTCGTCACGCTCGTCGAGTTTCCGCCAGAATCCGACAGCCTCACGCGGATGCCCCGCAATCCACGGCAGGTGTCAGCCAGAACGCGGCCTGAGATCGATACCGGAACTATAGCCGCCGTATCG
>JBEBGA010000437.1:0-2217 GCA_040081695.1 Pyrinomonadaceae bacterium | reverse complement strand
GATCGGCAGCGGCAGGCCATAGTTCAACCGCTGCCCCGTAAGCAAAAACGGCTTTTGGGCAATTAGAGAAATGGCCGCAGCAGCAATTAAGAAAATCAATGCAGCCATTGAACGAAAGTTGATCATTGCGAAAATTTACTCCTTTGTAATTTCGTACCTTGGGCGTAAAATCAGCTCATGCCGAAAAGACTTGTTTCGATTGTCCTCAGTCTATCATTTGTGTTGCATTTCGCACACACATCTGTATTTTTGCAAACCGGTATGGGCAGCACACCCGGCCACCCCATTGAGATATTTGATCATCAAAAACATTTCGTGGTTAACGGCTCGGTGGTCATAAAGGGCATTACTATCGCTCCAAATTCCGGCAGCGACCAACTCACGGCCAAAATCACCCTTCCGGACGGAACGCAACAGATCATATATGTGACGCCTGACAAAGACGGCAACTTCCGCGTTTTGATGCCAAATGTGTCAATGCTGGGCCGCTATAGAATGATAATTTACGGTTATCGTGATGCAAGCAACCGGACAGAAGAGTTTGAGGTTATCCAACCTGCCAAGGCGATCACGAGTGCTAAAACGCGGATCGAGAGCCTTGTGCGAAGCTCGCGAGAGATCACCGCAGGAGCGCGCGATCATCTGACGGCAAGGCGACAAAATGCTGATTTAGATGAAGTAGTGAAAAAACTCGATCAGCTAAAAGAAGTCCTGCAAAAGCTGGAAGGGAAAACAAAAAAAGCCGGTAACGCATTGGATCGTCTAAAGGAGGCACTGAATGCCGAACCGCGTCTGCAGCCAGCTGCGGCTGATGGTCTGGCCGAGCTTGCATCGTGGGAGGCCGAGTCGGGTGCGATGGACGAGCGGCTCAAGGGCTTCGCCGCGAGAATGCGTGATATGCCGACCAAGTGCGATAGTCTCGAGACTGCCGGCGAAGGGCTTTCACTACTTTCGACGGTAATGAATTTTGTCGGCTCGCCATTGCAGATTCTGAAAAATCTTCTGCTCGATAAGGTTAATCCCGCCATCATGAACCTTAGAGCCGATGTAAATGAGAACGCAAAGTTTCTCGCGGCTGAGTCGGTCAAAGAATCTGCCGCATCTCTCGACGGCATAGACGGTCTAAAGGGCAGCATCGTCGGGCTAACCGGCGATACGTCGCAATTGATCGTCGGAAAACTGTTTTCGAATTACTGCTCCGTATTGGAAGGAACGATCGAGAGTGATTTCAACGTCGACCAAAAGCAAGGGGCCGTTTCCTGGTGGAAATATCGTGTCGTCTTAAAGGGCAAGATGAAGCTGTGGGCTGAGAAAGATCAACCCGAGGGACCGGACGGCATCGTTTATACAGGCCGGATCGAGGGAAATACGACCCGGCTGGAGTTTTTCGAAGACATCTTTGTGGTCGAAAAGCCGCCTGCCGGGGGCAAGATATTTCTGCGCAAAAGAGTCATGCCGGTTGTAGTTGGAAACACGGCGAACGATCCTCTCGGTTTCGGCCAGATCGCCAGAATGGTCACACCGGGCCACTTTAACCTCCGCTACAAGGGTCAACTGAAAGATGACAAAATGGCACTTCATCAGGAATCTGTCGGCGATGATTTCTCCCGGTTCTACATGAATAAAGTCATTATCGGTATCGCGCCGCAGGGCGGACTAATCCCGGTCGTCAAAACCTTCTCATTCCCGATCCAAAAAGCCGCATGGATGATCGACCGCACAACAAAAGGCGATTTCGTATTGCCGATAACCCGGGAAAACAACAAGATGATTCTAAAGAAAACCTTTACCCGCGACGAAACCCTCTCCGACGGCGCGAGCAAGGTGACATTTAAGGTTGATTACGATTTGTCTGGTTAGCAACACGGCGGCTTAACGCAGATTCATACCAGGCATATATTTCCCACATACACGAGTATTTTGGCAACCGGTCTAGCAACTCCGGGATTAACAGCAGAGCATTATGCACGGCATCTTAGCGTCTCTGTAAGAACAATTCAATCCTGGTAACAAGGCATAGGAAAGCCATCCGGAGCAACCCTTGAACTTATTTCGCTAATAAATCGGCATCCGCCTATCCTGCTTGAGTTGGCGTAACCTGCTGTGGGCCGGTAAGTGTCGTTAATGTCGGGAAAATGGTCGGTTTTTGCAAAAACTCCGAACCGTTTTGACCAAATTCCGAACCGAAAAAACCACGACAAATCGCCGATTTAGAAC
>JBEBGA010000110.1:0-8720 GCA_040081695.1 Pyrinomonadaceae bacterium | reverse complement strand
CCAGCCGTTATCGGTGCGAACTGCGTTTGTCCGCGTTCCGGCCGAATCTGATCCTGCCTGTGACTCGGTCAGGCCCCACGCTCCAAAACTCTCGCCGGTCACGAGCGGCACGAGATATTTCTGCTTTTGCTCCTCAGTGCCAAACATATACAGGTGGTTTGAACAGAGCGAATTGTGAGCCGCGACCGACAGGCCTACCGACCCGCAGACGCGGCCGAGTTCCTCGATGATCGTCGCGTATTCGACATAGCCCATTGCGGCTCCGCCGTATTCCTCGGGAAACAAAACGCCCATCAGCCCCAGCTCGGCGAGCTTTGGCCGTAGTTCCTCAGGGAAATGCTGCGATTCGTCCCACTCCATTACATGAGGCTTGATCTCGCTCTCGGCAAATTCGCGGATGCTGTACTTGATCTGTTGCTGCTCTTCGCTCAATTCAAAGTTCATAACTATGTATAACGAATGATTATGCTGACATAACATATTATTTTAGGCAAATTTAGAAGGGAATTTCGAACAGGATAAACAAGATGAGTAGGATAAGACTAAATATTCATCCTGTTGATCATGTCCATCCTGTTAAATTTCAAGCTGAATTAGGAGTGGCGTATAATTGGGATATGGACTGGCAAGATAATATAATTACAACTGACGCTCAGATAAAAGAGTTGCTTGAGCAAACAAAAACGATTGCCGTGTTGGGCATTAAACCCGAATCTCACGCCGACCAGCCTGCCTTTTATGTGCCTAAATATCTTGCAGACGCGGGTTACGAGATCATCCCGGTGCCGGTCTATTATCCTGAGGTGACAGAGATTATGGGTAAGCGGGTTTATCGCGATCTGACCCAGATCCCGGGCGAGATCGATCTGCTCAACGTTTTTCGCCGCAGCGAAGACGTCGCGAAACATACCAAGGATATTTTGACGAAGCGTCCAAAAGCAGTGTGGTTTCAGCTTGGGATCAGAAATGACGAGGTCGCCAACGAGCTTGCGGCGGCGGGCATCAAGGTCGTCCAGGACGCCTGTTTGCTGGTCGTGCATCGCCTTTTGATGCGTTAGGTTTTGTGGGCTTTCGCGGTGTCATGCTGGTCAGCGACGCCACTTCTTCGGCAGTGAGATCGCGAGTCTGGCCTGTTTTCAAATACGGGTCGGCGACGGTGCCGATCTTTATTCTTCGCAGTTTGACGACCGAGTTTCCGACCGCGTCAAACATCTTGCGGATCTGCTGATTGTGCCCCTCATAAAGGGTCACCTCGTACCAGCCGTTTTTGTCGGTGGGCTTCAGGTCTTTGATCTCAGCCGGAGCTGTTTTATAGCCGTCCTCAAGCACGAGCCCTCGCCGCAGCTTATTGATAGCGTTGCTGTTCGGCAGCCCCTTGACCTTAACCTCATAGACCTTTGGTATCGCCTTAGAACTCGCAACGTGATTTGTAAAATTTCCGTCGTTGGTGAGAATGATCAAACCCTCGGTGTTGTAATCGAGCCTTCCCACGGGATGCAATTTGCCTTTGCCCTTGACCAGATCGGTCACAAGTTTGCGGCCCTCGGGGTCGGCGGCACTTGATAGATAGCCTTTTGGTTTATTCAGCAGAACATAGAAATTCTGCCGCCCGCTGATCTTTGCGTTGATCAGCTTGCCGCGAACCTTGATATGGTCTTTTTCCGGGTCAGCTTTGGTACCAAGCTCCGTCACGATCTCGCCGTTGACCGACACATCGCCCGCGAGGATCATCTGCTCCGCTGCCCGCCGCGAAGCAAGGCCCGCTTGGGCGATCAATTTCTGTAATCTCTCATGCATAAGAATATATTAACAGGATGGACAGGATAAGCAGGATAAGGCACGAAAGATAATCTGACGCCCATCCTGTTGATCCTGTATATCCTGTTGATTTACTGAACGAGATCCTCAAAATCCTCAATGCTCGGAAGTTCGGTTAGATCTTTTAACCCAAACTGAACCAGAAAATCCTTTGACGTGCCATATTGCATTGGCCGTCCGACGGCTTCTTTGCGGCCTTTGGCGACGATCAGGCGGCGGTCTAGTAGGGTTTTGATGGCAGACGCGGATTGGACGCCGCGGATCTCGAGGATCTCGGGCACGGTCACCGGCTGTTTGTAAGCGATGACGGCGAGTGTTTCGAGCGACGCAAGTGAAAGCTTTGCATTTGGACGGGTTTTTAGGAATTTGCGGACCTCTTCGTGATACTCGGTGCGGGTTCCTAGTTGCCAGCCGCCGGCGATCTCGCGGATCTGCAAACCGCTGTCACGGCCCTCATATTCGGATTGCAGCTGCTCGATGGCGGCCTGGATGCTATCGCGTTCCTCTTCTAAAACCTCCGCAAGAATGCGCGTCGAGATCGGCTCGTCCGCGACAAAAATCAACGCCTCGACGATCGCGACAAGCTCTGTGGGCGTTCTGGTTATCTTTTCTTCGGTCGTGTCGGTCATAGAAATGATTAAACAGGATATACAGGATGTGCAGGATAATGCAATCTACATCCTGACTATCCTGTCCATCCTGTTAAACGGCCTTTCTTAGAATAATATCGCCAAATGTCTTGTTTTGCAGCAACTTGACCGTTTCAGCGCGGACGATCTCGAGTACCGCGATGAAAGCTGTCACAAGCTCACGGCGCGAGTGCATCTCTTCGAAAAACTCTAACAGATTGACCTCGCCGAGTTCGAAAATTCTTGTCTTTAGATTCTTGATCATATCGGCGAGCGAGATCTCTTCGCGCTGGATCTCCATTTTGACCTCGTCAACGTGACGGGCGACGATCTTTTGAAACACCGTTAGCAGATCAAAAACCGACGCGTCGATCTCGGCGTTGTTCTCATCAGATTCGATCGGGCCGCGGGGGAAAATTGCCGATTCGATGGTCGAACGCTCATGCAGCATCCCGGCAGCAGTCTTGAATTTTTCGTATTCGAGCAGCCTATCGACCAGCTCCTGACGCGGGTCATCCATCTCCTCTTCGTCCGTTGCAAGAGCCGGGTCGCGGGGCAGCAGCATCTTTGATTTGATCTCAATAAGCTGGGCTGCCATGACAAGAAAATCCGCTGCGACGGCGATGTCGAGCCGCTTCATCATGCGGATGTATTCGAGATATTTTTCGGTGATGCGGGCGATCGGGATGTCAAAAATGTCGGCCTGCTCTTGCCGGATGAGATACAGCAACAGATCGAGCGGCCCGGCAAATTCGCCAAGTTTGATCTTTAGTTCGTCGGTCCCGCCGGACATTATCTCGGCAGTTTCCTTATGAAAATCAAAGCTAAATTGTTCTTGATCCTGGTTCATTAAGTCAAAGAGATATTAACGCAAAGTCGCAAAGCCGCTAAGAACGCAAAGGTATATAGCTGACATTTCAGTCTTACTTTGCGTCCTTTGCGCCTTTGCGTTGAAAAATTCTTATCTTCAGCTATCTATCGCGTAACGCTTTAGGTCCTCAAGGCTTACAACGGTCAAAGCCGCCTCGTGCGTCGCCGCAAGATAGACCTGCGGAGCCATCCCCGCATTCAACGCCTCACGCCAGCGGAGCATGCACAGACACCATTTGTCGCCGTGCTTCAGGCCCGGAAACGCATACTGAGGCATCGGCGTCGAAAGGTCATTGCCCGCGGATTTTGAAAACGCCAGAAAATCGTCAGTCGCACGGATGCAGACCGTATGACGACCTGTGTCATCGATGCCTGTGCGGCAATATCCGTCGCGGTAAAAACCGGTCATCGGATCGGTACAGCACGATTCGAGCGTGCCGCCGAGCACGTTTCTAGGTTTTGGGGCGTGGCCGTTGCCATTACCATTTCCGTTTGTATAACTCATTTTGCTTGCTTCTGATCTGCCGCCTTTGCCGGAACATGCTCGACCGTATTGTCCGGACGATTTTGGGTTACGATGGGCCGCTTTCCATTTGGAAATCGCGAGTAGGTCAGGGTATTTTGACTTCCATTAAATACGATCTCGGTTGCCGCATCCGCCGTGATCTTGTTGCCGTTGCCGTTGAACATTATCCTACGGCATACGCCTGTTATCGTCGCGACGGCACCATCGCCGTTGATCATCACGTTGTTAAATTTTGTACAAGCGATGGTCTTTTTCTGTTGGTCGCCGTTAATCCCGATGGTCTCGGCTTCCAATGTCGTATCGACCTGAACGACATCCGCCGGGTTGATCGGCTTTTCGACCGCCGTTGGTGAAGGCACGGGAGTTGGCGTGCCGGAAAATTTTTCCATCTCCTTTTTTGCTATATCGCTGCGGACATCACATGACGTCAAAATTGCCGCCGAAAAAATACAGGATATAGATAGAGCAAGTATTAACTTCATCGGGGATCAACCTTTCAACAATTCCAACGCCTTTTCGATCGGCCGTGCGAGCACCGCCTTGTCGCCGACCTCGACTATCGGCCGCTGGATGATCGATGGATATTTGACCATCGCCGCGATCACTTCGGCGTCGCTCGAATCTTTGTCGATACCAGCGAGTTTGTAATCCGGCTCCGCACGCCGCAATACGTCAAACGGCCGCATCCCGGTCTTTTTCAGCAAAGCTGTCAGCTTGCTCTCGATAAAAGGCTCGATAAAATAATTGACCTTGTCCCAATCGACGCCGTTCTCAATAAACAGCTTATTCAGATTGCGGCACGTCGTGCAGGTCGGTTTTTCGTAAACGGTAATTTTCATCACTTGATACCAGTTTTTTTGTAAACATCTTGCAAAGTTTCCGAGGCGATCGAACGGGCCTTTTCAGCACCGCGTTGTAGGATCGCGTCGAGCGAAGCGTCGTCGTATTCTTTGATCCGTTCCTGAAACGGGCGGAGGAATTCGACGACTGTTTCGGCAAGCTGTCCTTTGAAATCGCCGTAGCCGGAGCCCGCGAAATGTGCAACACATTCGTCCGCCGATTTGCCGCTCAAAAGCTGATAGATGGTGAGCAGGTTTTTGATCGCGGGCCGCGTTTCGTCAAAGTTGATGTCGGTCCCGCTGTCGGTGACGGCGCGTTTTATCTTTTTGGTGATCGTGTCGGCGTCGTCAAGCAAAAAGATCGAGCCGTTCAGATTCTCATCCGATTTCGACATCTTCTTTGCCGGATCCTGCAAGGACATTATCTTTGCCCCGACCGGCGGGATAAAAGGCTCAGGAACCTTAAAAGTCTCTCCAAAATCGCGGTTAAATCTCTCAGCAAGATCGCGCGTCAATTCAAGATGCTGTTTCTGATCCTGGCCAATGGGCACAAGATCGGTTTGATAAAGCAAGATATCGGCAGCCATCAGAACGGGATAGGTGAATAGACCGACCCCAGCCCTCTGCTCGTTCTGCTTGTCGACCCTGCCCCGCTCAGCTAATGCGGTCCACCAAGTTTTAGCTTCTTGTTCTCCTCCTTCGGCGATCTTTTGCCAAAACGTCTGGAAACTCCCGGAGGGTAAGCTCTGAGGTTCGGAAAACCGCTGCGTTTTGTCCTTGAACTGCGTCATCCGCTCAAGCTCGCCCATTCGCGATTGGCACGAGAGCACCCATGTTAGCTCAGCGTGTTCGGGCACGTCGGATTGGATAAAGATCGTTGATTTTTCAGGATCGACGCCGGCGGCGAGATAGATGCGTGCGAGGTCGAGCGTCTTTTGACGTAAGACTTTCGGATCCTGCGGCAGCGTGATGGCATGGAGATTGACGATACAGTAAAACGACTCGTACTCGTCCTGCAGCGCGACCCAATTTTTGAGAGCACCGAGATAGTTACCGATATGAAGCTCGCCTGTCGGCTGAGCGCCGCTGAAAATACGTTTTTTCATCTATCAAAACCAACGGGTGTAGAGCAGATAATCGACAAATATATAAAACGGGTACATCACGAGCCCGATCACGCCCATATAAACGAGCAGCATCAATATCAGAAAGCCGTATTGTTCGAGCAGGTCAAATATCGGGTTAAAACTCGCGGGCAAAAATGTCTGCAGCACCTTGCTGCCATCAAGCGGCGGAAAGGGAAGCAGATTAAAGACCGCGAGCGAAACATTTAAAAAGATCAGATAATTAAGGAAAATCGCCCCGACTTTAACAATGCCTTCGCGAGCATTGGCCGCATTTATCGCACCTGTTTCGAGCAGCGTTTTGAATATCGCAAAGCCTATTGTCGCCAGTATCAGGTTCGCTCCGATCCCCGCGATCGAGACCATTACATTTGCCTGTTTGTACTTCGTCCAGTTTCGCGGATTTACCGGCGTAGGCTTTCCCCAACCGATCAGCGGAACGCGCGTTCCGGTTGTAAAAGTCAGCACAAAACTCACGATCGGTATCAGCAGCGTGCCGATCGGATCGGTGTGAGCGACCGGATTAATCGTCACGCGCCCGAGCATATACGCTGTGTCGTCGCCGTATTTCATTGACATCCAGGCATGGCCCGCTTCGTGACACGAGATCGCGAGCAGCAGGACGACGATGTAAGGAATTAGGTTGCTGAGTAGATTTACAAGATCAAAATTTTCCATAAATACAATTACTTAGCTGAACCAATTCCTACGATAAAACTCGCATTTTTGTTGTCTCAATTGCTAAATTGTGACATTCTTTTCATTCAAAGAAAAATCTCTCGTTGAGAAAAAGGCTGCCGCTAGTGGGCTTTCTACCTTGAGGACTATGAAGAAGCATATCGTCTGCATCGCCAGCGAACATAAGGGCAACGAGTTTCTCGAAGAAGCTCAAAACGCCGGTTGGCACGTCACGCTCGTCACCCGAAAAAAACTGCTCGATTCACCGTGGGCATGGACGGCGATCAACGACGCCAAGACGGTCGAGGACGATGCGTTTCCTGGCGATTATGTTCGCGCAGTGACGAATGTTGCGGGTTCGAGGCCGATAGATAATATCGTTGGGTTGGACGAATTTGACGTGCTCACCGCCGCGATGGCCCGCGAACACCTAAATCTGCCCGGCATGAGCCGCTCGCAGGCGCTTAGATTTCGAGACAAACTGACGATGCGGGGCATCGCTGCAAACGCCGGTATTCCGTGTCCGCAGTTTACAGGAGCTTTTAACGCAGAGGAGATAAACCGGTTTTTGTCAGAGGTTCCGGCACCGTGGATCGTAAAGCCGCGTCACGAAGTTTCGGCATTTGGCATCCGCAAATGCGAGACTGCGGACGAGGTTTGGAACGTTCTGACCGACCTCGACAACCGCAACAACTGGCGCGACCATCCGTCTCAGTTCCTGATCGAACGATTTATCAAGGGCCGTGTTTTTCACGTCGATTCGGTCGTCGTGGGCGGCAAAGTTGCGGCTTGCGGCGTGAGCCAATACGGCACGACGCCGTTCGAGGTGTCGCATTACGGCGGTGTGTTTACGTCGTCAATCGTGCCTTATGGAACGAAAGAGCGAAAGGCTCTCGAAAAGCTCAACACCGAATTGCTCAAGGCTTTTAAGTACGAACGCGGCGTTACGCATGCCGAATTTTTGCAGAGCGAGGCTGACGGAAAACTGTATCTGCTTGAGGTCGCATGCCGTGTCGGCGGGGCGTATATCGCCAACGTTCTCGAACACGCATGCGGCTTTAACCTTTGGCGTGAATGGGGAAAACTCGAGACCGAGACCGCCGAGACACCGTATTCGTTGCCCAAATTGCGTAAGGATTTTGCCGGCATCACGCTCGCTCTTGCCAACACGGACGAACCCGACACGTCGCACTACGACGACATCGAGATCGTCTATAAGGTCAAAAAACCCAAACACGTCGGGATGATCTTTCACTCGACCACGCAGACGCGCATTGATGAGCTTATCGGCATTTACACCGAGCGGATCACGAGCGATTTCCTTGCCGTCGCACCGGTTAAAGAACGTTACGACGACTAATGCGATTTCTCTTTTTTGCCGCCACTAGCGTATCCTAAGTCTTTTTATGGGAACGCAAGATACGACACAAACGGGGCCGCCGTCGATCCTCGACCACGATCTAAATCAATATTTCCCGGAGTTGTTAAAGTTTGAATCGACACCGGAAATGGAGTCGTCTGAGCTCTTTGCAAAGATCCGCCCCGAGGTCGAGCGTATTTTGAACTCGGTCGCGGTAGAAGAACTGTTATTACCGGGAGCTGTAGCGACAGGGGATGTGAAAGCACTAGCTTGGAACCTCGAACGCGGCATCCGCTTTGACGGCATCCTTGATGCTCTCAAAAACCACGAAAAACTAAAGGATAAAGATCTGCTGCTGCTGACCGAGCTCGATCACGGCATGGCACGCAGCGGCAACCACAATGTCGCTCAGGAGATCGCCCGCGAATTAAAACTCAATTACGCGTTCGCTCCGGTCTATGTACCGCTGCAAAAAGGAAATGGCGTCGAAGTGGATATTGACGGCGAAAACACAGTTTCGATCCACGGACTCGCGATGTTTTCGCGTTATCCCATGACAAATATCCACACCATTCCGCTGCCAAACGGCAAGGACAAGATGCTGGGGAAAGAGAAACGACTTGGGTATTTGCGGGCTTTGTTCGCAGACATCGAGCATCCGGCGGGCAAGTTTCGGGCGGTCACCGTGCACCTCGACGCACTTTGTTCCCGGGCACATCGGCACAAACAGATCACCCTCATTCTCGACCATCTCGATACATTGCCGCCTCTGCCAACGATCATCGGCGGCGATTGGAACACGACGACTTATAATTCACAAAACGCGACGCGGGCCATACTTGGCTATTGGCGGCGTGTGATGATGGGCGTTAAAAA
>JBEBGA010000109.1:0-8729 GCA_040081695.1 Pyrinomonadaceae bacterium | reverse complement strand
GTCAGATGTGTATACGAGACAGGACCTGTCGATGGCATATACTCCGGGCGTCGCCCGCCGAATGCGTTCAACATCAGATACGGAGTTTCATGTTACTGCGAGTTGAGCTAACGGGAGTTGGTAGTAGTTTTATTTAGTAAAGGTTTTACTGGTCGTGATGGTCCAGATATCCGGAATAGGCTGATCGAACGAAATGCTTTGGGTGAACACCAGTTTTGCACCGTCATGTTCACTAAACGCAGGTATGTCTTTTACCTTACCTGTAACGTTTAGAAACCCCGATACGCGATTTTTCCCGGCATCATTAATAAAATAGCTGCTTTCGATCGCAATACTGTCCCCTTCGGCTATCGGTGTTCCGTCAGGTTTTGTTGCGGATCTAACGATCCAGACGCCGGTTCCATTGTCACGGTTTGGCGATCTCGTGGTAAAGACCGCTCCGGTTTGATCCGTAAATTTGTCGAAAACACGCAGATGCTCGACCCAACCGCACGCATCCAGATAACCACCGTCCGGATACCTATTTTTCAGATGGATGCGGTCGCCGACAGCGAGCGGTTCGCCGTCATCCTTGCCGTTCGCCGAGACTATCTCCCAACTGCCAGAACCGTTGTCGCGGTTAGGGTCATTGTGTGTTGAAACAAACATCGTCTCCGTCGGAACTTGCCTAAATTCAGGTTTGCTCCAAACCGTCCCCCAGGCGTCAAGGTATGAGCCATCATTAGGATAACGGTTTTGAAGATTAACGGTCGAGCCGATCTTGATCGCGGGCTTATCAGTTGTGTCCCCTATTACTGCTGGCCGCTGAGTCCTTTTTCCGGAGCCGTCAGTTGATAAACCAGATCCTGATTGTTTATTTAGATTCACAATGCCGATCCCGGCACCTATTCCGACAACCAATACCATCATTACAGCTATTATTGGCGTAACGTACGAACGCCGAGATCTTGAGCTCGCCACTGGGACACGAACAATATTCTGAGCCGTATCTGTATCAATAGTGATCGTTTCTTCGCTGCGGGTGTATTGAACAGTTTGTTCTTCGACAACCAGTACATCGGCTTCGTCAGAGCTTGTGACCTCCGGCGTAAATCGATAGCCCACCTTGGGCACGGTCTCGATAAGGCGTTTGCCGCCGTCATCCTCGATCAGTTTTCGCAGCCACGAAACATTTCGCGCAAGCGTGGTTTCTTCGACAAATGTATCCGGCCAGACGGCGTCGAGGATGTCATTCTTTTTTGTTACACGTCCGGCGTTCTCGACGAAATAAAGCAAGAGGTCAAACTGCTTGGGAACGAGTTGTACGGCCTCATCCGCACGCCATAAACGGCGCTCAGGTACGTCTAATACAAATCTACCGAAACGATATGATGCAGGTATTTGCTGGTGTTTAGCGTTATCCAAAATAAATCCAGAATAAATCCATAAAAACTCCAGACACTCTCACTTGTCCGGGCTAGATTTACTCGACAGCAGATATTAAGACGAAATTAAATGGAAATCAAGAGAAAGATCGAAATTTTTACTGCTACGAATCGCCGTTTTGTCGTCCGTCGAAATAAACCGGCCCACGACATTGCGTGTGCATCTTGCGGCACGACGATGGTCACGGCTGAACAGGCCGCCGAGATCTTTGGAATTTCTCAACGAAGTGTCTTTCAATTTATCGAAGCTGGACGAGTGCATTTTACCGAATTAGCAGAAGGCGGGGCGGCAATGATCTGCATTACCTCATTCGCAGACGTTTTCAGCGAACCGGTTCAGGAAAGGCTTGATATAAATAATTTGCTAGGCGAGCCGAAACGGCAAAATGGGGGACTGATCGGAGATCAAGAATTAAGTAGGGAGATATAATCATGAAAAAACTATTGTTTCTAACATTGGCAGCGGGCTTGATGATGGCTTTTAATGCAGGCGTATCAGCTCAAAGAGGTTACGTCAATTCTGTTGTCACCAAGTCAAGTACTGGAAAGCTCACGCCCGTTGCTGGGGACGAAATATCGCTAATTGTCGCATATGCCGGCCAAGACGTTCCTGACGTCGGGATCAAAAAAGGAAACAAGATATGTGTAATGAATGTTCGCCGAGGCACGGAGTTCGCAGCCGTTTTCTCGGGAGCGGAGTGTGGAACGATGAAGTTCAATAAACCAGTGCATAAGATCACGTATGTGCATAATCCGGACAACGCGGCATTACAGAAGAACGATAAGGCGGTGATAGATCCGGGAACCAGATCAATATCTTTCAGTCGTGGCAGCAGCGCTGTTCTAACACTCTTTTACGAAAATTAGCAAACAAGGAGATGAATATGAAAAAGACAAAATTACTTTCGATAGCAGCCGTATTTGTGCTCTCGGTATTTTTCGGCCAAGCGACAAATGCCGAAAGCGTTGAAACAAATGAAACGAGTTTCGACATTTGCAGAGTCAAGAAACCGAATTCGGATTTTTTTGTGACGGCAACCGAAAAGACCATCAAGTTAAGAAAAGGAACCCAGCTTAAATGGACAATTCCCGATCTGCATCAGGGCCTAATCGTCGTAAAAGCAAAAGTCGGCACAAAGTGGGTCGCAGGCGAGATCTTGATGGAAGACACGACGTGTAATTAGTTTCAGTCGATGACAATTCGCTATTAAAGATCAAATAAACAAAACAAAGGAGAGCCCAAAATGAAAAACAGAATTTCGATAGCAGCAGCATTAACTCTTGCCATTGTGTTTGGAGCATTCGTCTTGCCGCATTCAACGTCGGCAAATGCAACCGCAACCACAGCTCCGTTATTTCAAGATAACTGCGTTGTCACTGGTAATGACGATCGTCCGCTTCGCGTACGTTCAACTCCCGGTGGCAGAGTGATCGGCAGTCTTAAAATCGGAGCAAACATCGTCGCCTACGGTATCGAACAAGATAACTACGGTAACGACTGGACCAAGATCAAATATAAAAGGGGATACGGTTTCGTATCGACCCAGTTTGTCAGTTGCGGGTAAACGCACAGCCACGATGACTCCCACATTGAATTTAGTTTGACCGCTAAGCAGCGGTATTTGATCAACGGAGACTATTTATGTTTTGTCCAGAATGTGGGACTCAAAATCCTGATACCTCTAAGTTTTGTGTTCGTTGTGGGTACCAGACCCCAATGGCCGGTGGTGGCTCTCCGATGCCCGCTCAAATGGTGGCAACAGCTCCGGCGAATTCCGGTTCAAAGCTACCTTGGGTGTTCGGAGCTCTGGCGCTGCTGGTGATCGCGGGGCTGATCGGATTCATGCTTTACCGAAACAATTCAAATGCATCAGCGGGCGAAGGCAATCCGACACCGAGACCGAAGAATACAGCCAACACTGCAGCCGATGTACCGGCTGCGAGTAACTCGACGAGCTCAAAACCAGCAGCTCCGAACTCAGATCTAGTGGAAGTGGAAAAGAAGGCTCAGGCGTTTGTCGGCAAATGGGTAACTCAGGTGGGAAAGGATACCTTTACAATTACGTACGGCGTACCGAGCAAACAGGGCGACACATTTGTCATACTTGCAACCGCGTCCCAAAAAGGAAAGGCAGACGTAGCGTCAACCATCATCTTTTCCCGAGATGAATGGATAAAGGAGATCGACAATACTGGTAAAGAAAACAAATTCAAAGCTGATCCCTCTGCTGACGGTAGTAGGATGGCCATTAACTTTACCGATGGTTTGGCCTTAACATTTGTCAAAGTGGATCCTAACGCCCAAACGTCAGGCCCGACGACTTCGTCGGCTCCGAAACCGGCTGCAAAGAACCCTGCCAATTGTGATAAGAAATGCTATCAGGTCTATGACCAATGCATGGCTGACTATCGACAAAATGAAGACGTGGAGAACATCTGTCGCGCTAAACAGTCGAACTGTTTAGGTAAATGTTCGTAATTCAAAAAAATTAGCATCGATCAGAGAATATGTTTAGACCAAAGTTAATACAAAGAACATACCTAATAGCTAGATTGTCCATAATTCTCGCTCTCGTGGCGGGACTTACAGGTTGTCGCGAGTTGTCCGATCTCTTGGACCCGGCTAAGAATGCGCCTAAGAGACAGTTAAAGACGGTAAAGCGAGACAAGCCCAATTTGGCAGATGACACGGCGGCACGAGAGGTCGATCCCGATTCGGATAACCTCGTTGAGGCAACTGACGAAGAGATCGCAAACGACCTCAAAAATTTGCCTCCGTCCGGCGATGCGGTACCGCCGACTAACACAAATTCGGCCGAACCAAATGCCGACATCGCGATGATCGAGCAAAAGGCCCGGGCACTTGCCGGTAAATGGGAACCCGCAAACAACCCTGACAATGTGATCTTTGAATTTACCGTGTCCAAACGCGAGGGCGACACTTTTGTTGGAACATTTAATTTTTATTCTAAGGGCGATCGTGATCTGCCTTCGAAATACGTTATCTCACGAGACGAGATGATAAAGCTCATCCAGGACGGCGTTGAAAGCAAGATCAAATGCGAGATATCTGGCGATGGAAATTCGATGCGGTTCACCAATCAGGACGGCGAGGTCAGCGATCTGCGGAGAACCAATGCTCTGCCCGGAAAGCAAGCTGAACAGCCGAAACCAACTGCCCGGAGGCCTGAGCCTCAAGATCAATGATTATCGATCCGGGCTTAGGTTCGGATCACCGCAGTCAATGTTAGAGAGTTTTGCCAAGAAAAAGAATAGCAACCAATATTAATTAGAGAGAGTTGAAATGAAAAAGAATACGTATCAGAGGCTTGGAAACATACTAAGCTTACTGGCTGTTTCGACAGTCTTACTGACCATGATGATCGGCTGCGCTGACGATAAAAAGCCGCGAGTTAAACGGGGTGACGCAACGGACGAAACAGTGGTCGAGGATCCGTCAAAAAATGTCGCTCCTGCTGCAGCGAACACGACGTCTAATACCGCTGCGGCAAAGGCATCAAATCCATTTGAGGGGACTTGGGACGTAGATGCCAACGGTACCTTTTTCAACTGGTCGTTCAGCTATGCCAGTAAGAACAAGGATGTGTACGAAGGCAGGATCACTGATGGCTCGGGTTCGGTCGTCGGCGACTATTTTGTTTATCCGAACAAGACGGTCGAGCTAAATGTAAGCGCCTTGGGCGTTAACGGCATTGTGAGCTATAAGGTTTTGGGTGGCGGCAACGAAATACAAATGGATGACGGATCGATGCGGATCTCGATGACCAAAGGAAAAGGAAACACCACCGCTCAAAACGACGGCAACGTACTCGCATCGCATATTTGGACAAACATCAACAATCCGGGCGACCAAATTGAATTTATGTCGGTGAGAAAATCCAGCTCGGGATGGAATGGAGATGTCAATTTAATTGGCGGGGGAAGTGGCACGTTTTCGCTCACGCCAGGAAAGCTAACGCTCACTATTTCCGGAAGTGTTGATAAATTCACGTACCGACTTAGAAACAACAACACCACATTGGATCTGACCGATTCGAGCGGCAATACGGAGACATACAACTAATGGCGAATGTTAACACGAAAACCAAACGAAGGTTGAAAAATGCACTGCTGACTTTCGGTGTGCTCGGCATGATGATCCCGTTGTCAGGGTGTCAGGCCGCCTCAGATCTTTTCAATCCCGATACGTATTCTTGGAATTACAACAAAGAGCCGTGGGAAAAGAACTTTAGGCGAACCAAACCGTCGAAAAGCAAGAATATCGCGAACAATTATTAAAGAATAGAGGCTTTTGGCCTATATGTGAGAACCACATTATGATCTGTCCTAAATGTAACGTTTCAAATTACGAAAAGAACAAATTTTGTGCTGATTGCGGTGCTCCGCTGCCGGATTTTTCAGATGGTGCGACCGTGATGATGCCGCACGCCCGGCCAACGCAGCCGGCTCAGCAAAATGTTCAACCGCCGCCGCCGCCAAACCAAGTTCCGCCACCGCAGTCGGAGAGGCCTACGCCGCCACAGGTCGCAATGCAGCAACCGGTTCCGCAGCAGCAGCAATATTTCCCTCAAGAACTGCCAAAGAAAAAGTCGAAGTTTCTACGTATGGTTTTTGGCTTGATCTTGGTCCTGGCACTGCTATTTGGCGGAGCGTTGCTCGCGACACATTTCCTGATCATTAAACAGGCCAATAGGAACTACGTCATCGGCGACAAACACAAGGGCGAAGAGAAAAAGACTCTCCAGTTCGACGCACAGGCCGACAAATTGTTTATAACCAACCTTGACGAAAACAAGGCTCAGCTATGGCAGATAACTCCCGATTCGGGCGTGGAAGATTCTTACAGGATCGTCAATCGCGAACTCGGAGACGTTGAGTCTTTAGAGGTCGTCGACGACAAACGCGATGCTTCCGTTACGATATCCGAATCTGCCATTGACGAGGGCCAACTATGGGCGATCACCAATGTCGAAGGCGATCATTACCGGATCACTAATAATTGGCTCGGAGACACAAAAGCGCTCTCGCACACAAAGTCCACACATCGCTTTTTGAGAATGCGTGATTCGGGAAACAAAGAAGGCCAGCTTTGGAAAAAGATCCCGGCAAAGAACGGCGGCTTTTACATTGTTAATAAACGCTACGGTGATAATTTCGCAATGGAAGCCATTTACGATGGGACATTCACCGACAAGATGCAGATGAGAAAAACGGGTGATTTTGGAAATCTCATGTGGCTGATGAAACCGGACGGACGCGGGTTTTATACGCTCACAACGATCTTGCACGATTACGACAAAAAGAACCGATCATTGGACGTCGACCCGGCCAAAAAAGACCGTGTAAAGATGGCTCCGACCGGTAACTATAGCGGACAAAAGTGGAAAATCACGCCTGTTGGCAGCGATTACTTTCGATTGACCACAGAATTTCTCGGTGACGGCAAATCGCTAGAGGCTGTTACCTACTACCAATATTTTGTCGAAATGGTGAAAACCTCGGATCAAGATAGTGGTCAGCTTTGGACGCTAATAAGAACCAATTGATTTTTATTAAAATACCGAACTATTACACATGCGGGCCGTCTGTTCTGCTAACATAACGCCAGACATGCGAACCGTCATCAAAGAAAGATATCACCTACTGGGCGTCGAGGAGGTGGCAAATGCCATCACACACGGCCTGGGTTTTGTGCTGAGCCTCATCGGGTTTGTCTTTCTCACATGGCTTGCGGCAAAAAATCCTACGGGGTGGCAGGTTGCAAGCTGTTTTATCTACGGCACTTCGCTCGTCGCCCTTTACCTCGCATCTACGCTTTATCACACGGCCGTCAGTGAAAAGGCAAAACTTCGGCTACAGCTTATCGATCATTGCTGCATTTACCTGCTGATCGCGGGCAGCTATACGCCGTTTGCGATGATCCCTTTGCGTGACGGCATCGGGCCGTATCTATTCGTATTCGCTTGGGTGTTTGCCGCCGTCGGAATCTCGATGAAGCTGTTTATGAACGTGCGGTCGGGGCCGCTCTCGGCAATTACTTACCTACTGATGGGTTGGGTAGGCCTAGTCGCCGTTCAGCCGCTATATGAAACGGTGGGATTCTTACCGATGGCTTTGATCGTCGCGGGTGGCGTCAGCTATACGCTCGGCACCATCTTTTTCGGCTGGCATTCGCTCAAACACCACCACGCCATCTGGCATATCTTCGTCCTCGGCGGCAGCGTGCTGCATTTCATCGCTATCGCCGGATACATCATCCCTTACACGACAAACTTATAACCCATGCCGTGCACCGTCTGGATAAACTGCGGGTGACGCGGATTTTCTTCCAGCTTTTGCCGCAGCCACGCGATATGTACGTCAACCGTCCGCGTCGTCGGCATCGCGTCATAGCCCCAAACCGCATCAAGTAGATCGTCACGAGAATGGACGGTGCCGCGATTTTCGATAAAAAACTGCAGCAGCCGAAACTCCATCGCCGACAAATCGACCGGCGTGTTGTTACGCGTAACCTCTGCTTTCTTGAAATCGATGCCGATCTCGCCAAAGCGAAATGCCCCGTTCACTAACGTTTCCGCTTGAGCGGGTGAGCGTCGCAACAAAGCCTCGACACGCGCCAAGAGTTCGATCACCTCAAAAGGTTTTGTCAGATAATCGTCCGCACCGAGTTTTAGCCCCAGCACCTTATCGATCGTCTCCCCTTTTGCCGTGAGCATCAGGATAGGCGTCGAGACTCCCTTTTGCCGCAGGTCGCGGCACACATCATAGCCATTCTTTTTCGGGAGCATCACGTCGAGGATGATTAGGTCAAAAGGTTCCGTCGAAGCAAGATCAAATCCCTGCTTACCGTCCACCGCCGAAGTCACGTCAAACCCCTCGCTCGTCAAACGGTCGGTGAGCGTGATTATGAGGCCTTTTTCATCTTCGACAAGTAGGATCTTCATACCGGCAATTCGATCGCAAACGTACTTCCTTTCCCAGGTTCGCTTGACGCGGTGACCTTTCCGCCGTGGGCTTCGATGATCTGTTTCACAAGCGACAGACCCAAACCATTGCCGTGGATCTGAGCGTCAACGACCTCACGCGAACGGTAAAACGGTTCGAAAACTTGCCGCAAGTCGCTTTTCGAGATACCGATGCCCTCGTCCTCGACCGAGATCTTGATATTGCCGCCGCCGTTTTCGGCATTAACACGCATTTTTGTGCCGCCGTTGCTGTATTTGGCCGCGTTTATCAAAAGATTTTGCACCGCCTGCGTTAGAGCGTTTTTATCAGCATTGATAG
>JBEBGA010000436.1:0-2246 GCA_040081695.1 Pyrinomonadaceae bacterium | reverse complement strand
CTATCGCAAGTTCTCGTCGCGCACAACGATGCACAATCCGGCAAGAATGGTGATGGAGAATGACTTGCGACAGGCGATGGACCGCGACGAACTGGTGTTATTTTTCCAGCCGCTGGTCAGGCTTGAGAGTCAGGAAGTGCTCGGCGTCGAAGCACTGGTGCGCTGGCGCCATCCGGTGCGCGGCCTTGTTCCTCCAGTGGAATTTATCCCCATCGCCGAGGAAAGCGGACTGATCGTCCCGCTCGGCGAATGCGTTTTGCGTCAGGCATTCCGTCAGATTAAGACATGGCAGGCGCAAGGCCTGCCTCCGCTGCGCATCGCGGTAAACATTTCGGCATTGCAATTTCAACAGCGCAGCTTTCCGGCATTTCTAAAAAATCTGCTTACTCAGTACGAAGTTGATCCACAGCTTGTGGAACTCGAACTGACAGAAACCACGCTGATGCGAAACGTCGACGAAGTGGTGCAGCGGCTGAAAGAGATCAAAGCGATTGGTTTTAGTTTATCGATCGACGACTTTGGCACGGGTTTTTCGAGTCTCAGCTATTTGCGTCGCTTTCCCATCGATCGCTTGAAAATTGACCAGTCTTTCGTGCGTGATATTCAGCAAACGCCTGTCAATGAATCCATTGCCCGCGCCATTGTAGCTTTGGCAAAAAGCCTCTCACTTGAAATTATTGCTGAGGGCATCGAAAAACCGGCGGAGAAGGCGATGGTAGAACTCATGGGTTGCAGTGAAGGGCAGGGTTATCTGTTCGCCAAACCTCAATCGGCCGATGATTTTGTTGCTTGGTTTGCCTTGCATCGCAAAAATCACTCCTGAACCCCGTTTTGGGTTTTGGGCTCACGATTCGCAGTCCGGCAGCCTGCATCAAACGCGACTTAGGATTGCACTCAAGACTCGGGGTGCTGTAAATGTCACGCGAGTTTGAGCCCAAATTTCTGTGCGGACCTCCATCAGCGAACTGGGTTATTTCAATCATCAATCCAGTACAGCTAAGCCGGGGAAATCAAGTCGTCATCTCGAATCGTTTCGAGAAAAGCTATTTATCTATTTGTTTTAAATAAGAAAAATATTTCCTTCTATTGCTGCATCGACCACCGCTGTAGCTTAATCGAGGTGTCATACTTCGGCTGTAGCGTGTCTCTCGCGGATTGCAAAGATTTTTCGGTGTAGGTTATCGGAGACAGCCATGAATCAACTGCTTGAGCAACTAATCACGTCGAATGAAAGAAATATCGGTTTGCGCCTGAATCGTAGATCGTTAAAGGATGAGTTAGCAGCAAATTCGGAAGCCCCGGATTTTTTTTCAAAAGAGAACAGGCGCAGGATTAGGGAGGAAAATCTTAGGCGATTGAATGCCATACTGGAACAGCGTGTTGCCGCCCGGACTGAGGCACTGGAATGTGTGAATAGCGAACTCGAGTCATTCAGTTATTCGGTTTCTCATGATCTGCGCGTACCACTGCGTCATATCGCCGGATTCACCGCATTGGTAATGCAGGCGAACGAAGGAAAACTGGACGCTACGTCCACTGATTATTTGCAAAGAATTGCGCTAGCGGCGCAGCGCATGACCTCATTGATTGACGATCTGCTGCAACTATCTTCCGTATCGCACGTCGTAATGCGCAGGATGGATTTTAGTTTGAGTGATCTATCGGCTACGGTGTCTCAAGTCCTCGCGCGCGAGCAGCCTAGGCGCGATGTCAGCGTCGTGATTGCACCGAATATGCAGGTCGAAGGCGATTTTAACCTGATACGCATCGTGATGGAGAACCTGCTCGGCAATGCATGGAAATTTACGTCGCGAACGGGGCAGGCCAAAATCGAGGTAGGACAACATAAGCGTGATGGAGAGCAGATATATTTTGTGCGCGATAACGGTGCCGGTTTTGACATGAAGTACTCGGAGAAACTGTTCGGGGCATTTCAGAGAATGCATACACAAAGTGAATTTGAGGGCACCGGGATCGGCCTGAGCATAGTGCAGCGAATTGTCGCCAAGCACGAAGGGCGAATATGGGCAGAAGCCGAAGTAGGGAAAGGTGCCGTATTCTATTTCACCCTCGGCAGGAGGGCGTGACCTGAAGCTGGTTAATAAAGCGTTGAAGGCGAGAAGTCCGGTTCCCGACCGTAGGGGTGTCGCAGACTCTTATCATCAATAAAATGAAATTAGACGAACACACGCCGGCCGGGCTGGTTGTATTATTGTCGCTAGAGTGAGTTAACTCGCCCGAATCGC
>JBEBGA010000108.1:0-8782 GCA_040081695.1 Pyrinomonadaceae bacterium | reverse complement strand
GCGTAAATATCCGATCGGCCATCGGTCTCAAGTCCGCGAACCTGCTCCGGTGCCATGTATTCAAGCGTACCTATGATGTTGCCGGCCCGCGTCATACGGGCGCTGCCGAGCAGGCGGGCGATACCAAAATCAAGCACCTTGAGCGTACCTTTTTCGGTAAGCATCATGTTTGCCGGTTTGATGTCGCGGTGGACGATACCCAGATCGTGAGCGTGATCGATACCGTCGAGCACCTGACAAAATACCGGGATCGCTTCTTCGGCAGGCAATGCACCGCGTTTTTGCATAATGCTGTCGAGTGTCTCGCCACGAACAAATTCGAGTACCATGTAAAGCTCGTCGCCCTGACGAAACATCGAATACAACGTCGCGATATTGGGATGGTTGAGCTTGGCAAGCGTAACGGCTTCTGTCCGAAAGCGTTCGACGACCGATGTCTGACTGGCAAGCTCAGGCCGCAGAGCTTTGATCGCAACTTCACGATCGAGCATAGTATCGACGCCCTTATAGACGGCTCCCATGCCGCCCTCGCCAAGTTTTTCTTCGATCTTGTAATTACCTACTATTTGTCCGATCATCGATTAAACTAAAGCCTCCACTTCCCTCGTAACACGGACGCTGCCCCTTGATCCCATAATTGCATCGACTCCGACGCTTACTATCCCCACCGTAATATTATCGTGTCCGCCGTTGTTTTTAGCCTCAGCGATCAGACGCTCACAGGCATCGTGTGCGTTGGCTTCGGAATTGAGGATCGCCTCTATCTCTATATCTTCGAGCATATCACTTAACCCGTCCGAGCACAGCAAAAATAGATCGCCAAATTCGACGGCAAAGGGATCTGATACTTCGACCTCGACTGACGGTTGCGTGCCGACCGCACGCAGGATGACGTTTTTATCTTCGTGATCGCGTGCCTCTTCCAAAGACAACACGCCATGCTTGACCATTTCCATCACCTGCGAGTGGTCCAGCGTCAGCATTTCCAAGCTGCGATTTCGCATCCTATACAGACGGCTGTCGCCAACATGAGCCGAGATGGCCGTGTCGCCCAGCAATGCCAGTGCGATAACTGTGGTTCCCATTCCGAAATACTGCTCGTCGCTTGTCGACGCATAATATATCTCGGCATTTGCTTGCTCGATCGCATTTTGCAGAGCGTCGCCCGCCGGCATTTGTGCATCGGCGTAATAGAATTCGCTTATTAGTTCGACCGCCATTTGCGAAGCAACCTCGCCCGAAGCGTGTCCCCCCATCCCGTCAGCAACGATAGTCAATGTTCCTTTGGTGATCCGCGTTACGTCATCGCCCGGGCTGACGTGCCGTCCGCTATCCTCGTTCGCCTCACGCACGCAGCCCGGATCGGTCTGTATGCTCGCAACAATCTTTATTGCTCCCTCGGTAAGATCTATTTTTCTGGTTTCTAGCATTTGTTGTTAGAGATTTCTTAGCTCTTTGGCTTTAGCGAAAAGGTAAAGACCTTTTTGCCGCTACCGGCCTCGATCAATACACTTTTGTCTTCAAAATTATCCCGGCGAAGGGTCAAGCTTGGCTTTTCACCTGGGTTGATATCCATGTCATACGGTGTCGTCCCGAGAACCTGGCCGTTTTGCATAACCTGGGCCTTACCCTCGTCAACGTCTATCCTGATCCGCACCTTGCCACTTTTCAGATCGGCGGTCTGCGGCGATGACCCATTGGCAACGGGCCTCGGTGATGTGTTGGCAGTACTTGGATCTGCCGAACCGCTAAATGCCCACAATCCGATTCCCGCAACCACAACTAAAAAAAGCAAAAGAGCTCCTGCTCCTGCGGCGACAAGGTCTATCGGAAACCCTTTTTTTCCCAACGTCTTTGGAGCATCTGTAATAGGCGTCTCGCCGTGTTCACCAGATACTACAACTGGCGGGTGTGCCGGTGCCGGCGAATTAAGGCCAAACGCCTGCTTTAGTGCGGCACCAACCTGTGTAGAACCCGATTCACGTTGCCCGAGCGTTGAGCGAACAGCTTTTAATAGCTCATCCGCTGTTTTATATCTGCCGTTTGGGTCTTTTTTCAAACACCTCTTAATGATGTTTGATACCTCACGCGAGATGCCGGGATTTATCTGTTCCGGCGGCGTAAATTGAGCATTTGTGATCTGTAGTACAAGCCCACCTAGAGTCTCCCCGTTGAACGGCAGCTTTCCGGTAAGCATTTCGTATAACAAAACACCGAGGGCCCATACATCAGCAGCCGAGGTGGCCTTTTCGCCGCTGAGCTGCTCGGGCGACAGATAGTTTGGCGTGCCTATCACTCCGCCGGTTTGCGTCAGGCCATGGCTGCCGACAGCTTTGGCAATGCCAAAATCAAGCAGCTTTGCCCTGCCGTCCGCCGTAAGCTTTATATTCTGTGCCTTAATATCGCGGTGGACAATGCCGTTTTGATGGATATACCCAACGGCCTCGCAAACCGATGCAAAAACATTGAGCGATTCATTTATCGAAAATGCTCGGCGTAAAACGAGATCGTCGAGACTCTCGCCATCGACAAACTCCATAAAGATCAGTAGCTCGTTGCCTTGTTCCTGAAAATCATAGAGTGCAGCAATATTAGGGTGATGCAGGCTCGCCTGAAGTCGTGCCTCGTTGAAGAATCTCGTTTTGAAACTCTCGTCAGAGACATTTGAATGAAGTATCTTTATCGCCGCCGGCCGCCCGAGCTTTTCGTGAATGCCAAGATATACTTCACCCATGCCGCCCTCACCGAGAAAACTCGTGACGCGGTACTCGCCGATCATTTCGTTGACTTGAAATCGCCTGTTCATTAGTTTTACTAAGGCCTTTGAACCCGGTGAGATCCAAAGGCCTTGAGCAGGGTTATCGACTAGTCTCCGGCAAGAAATTCCTTACCGTAACGGATCGGAACGGCGTAAGTGATCGCATTTGCCTTATCTCCGGCAAAAAAGATACCGATCACACGCCCCTGACTGTCAAATACAGGCCCGCCGGAATTTCCCGGCCCGGTCGACCCGGTCGCAAGCTGGATCACGTCGCCCGCCTCACTGACGCGCCTATCGGCATTTTTTTCATCGCTGCTACGGATGATATTGCCGATATTGGTCGATGTGACGGTCGGATCAGGAATGATCTTGAGCTGTGTGTCCTGATTAAAAACATCTTTTGACGTGATGACGCCATACACACGCGGGGACGCTGCCGGATAGCCCATAATGGTCACATTTTCGCCCTTTTTGAGCGTTTCGTAGTTGTCAAACAGCTCGACCTTGGTCAATTGTCCCGGTACATCGATCTTGATCAAAGCTACGTCGTGACGGTCAGAGACCTGCTTGAGCTGAGCTGCCATGCGGCTCTCTTTACCCGCCAAGGTTACGTCAAGCGTGTCATCGACGCCTTTGAGCGAACCTTGGAGCTGTTTGCCTTCTTGCTTAGTATTTGCCGGCACCCAGTCGTTTGGCGGGGCGACTAGCGATGAGCTGGCGAGTTGTCCCATCGCGTTGATCACGACGCCCCTAGGTGTCGTTTCAGGAAACTGATATTTCGTCATCCATGTTGCAGCCACGTGACGGTTTGTTAATACAAACCCATCGGTCGTGACAATAAATCCTGTCCCGGTGTGGCGCCCTCCGATCGGGGCAGAGTATTCGCTCTTTGTTTCCGTCAACAGAGGCTCATACGTGTTGCCCACCTGCATATAGACTGGAACAGCTCCGCCTGCGGTCGGGTCGATCGGGCCGCGGCCCAGATTTACACCCAGCAGTTTACCCAAGACCTCTCGGCTGTTAGGAACGAACTGATGATAGACCTGCGTCTGTTTATCGGTATCGATCAAACGCCACGCAACCTCAATATACACCACGGCCTTAGAGTATTTTTCATTGACCTGAGTTGCGTTGACGGTTTGGCCGTCAGTTACTTTTTTCTCAAGATCGGATGTTTTTGTACCAAGCTCGTCCTTAAGAGCGGCCTCGCGTTTGCTGTAATACCAATACCCGCCGCCGATAGCGGCCGCTACCAGAACGAGTACTAGCAAACCTGCAACGGCACCAATGACACCAAATTTACGGCCCTGAGCTTTTTTGGTCTCAGTAACGGTTTCTGAGATCATGCGTTCGACCGTAGCTTTTCCGACCGTTCCCGGAGCCTTGCCGCCAGTCGTACCTCCCGCACCAGCGGTCACGACACGAGTGGCCGGAGTTCCGGTCGAACCGGTTTCGACCACTCTGGTAGCCTTAGCAACATTATCTGGTCGCGGCTCGACGTCAAACGTAAATTCCGGCCCGCCGGGACCAAACTGCACATTGTCGCCAATATTTAGTTTTACGGTGCCGGTAACTTTCTGCTTATTGACGAACGTACCGTTCGTGCTGTTCATATCCGTCAGCAAAAATCCGTTCGGATTAGCCGGATCAATGGCGATCTTTGCATGCTCGCGTCCGACGAGATCGTCGCGGTCAGGGTCATATTTGACGGTCGCTGAAGTGTCGCGGCCAAAGATCAGCTCGCTGTGATGTTTGATGGCAAATTCCTCTACCTGATTTGCTTTAGAGCCGCTCAGGTGTTTGATAAGCATTCGTTCCATAAATGTGCTCCTTTGATCTATGATTTTCTTCTTTCTACTGATGATCCTATCCGACGGCAACGGCGGTCTTGCTTACAATTACGCGTCGATAAAACCTGCGAAATTTACTAAACTTCTATCTCCTGTTAGATAACGCAATATTATGTATCACATTGGCTTAAAAAAAAAGATTTGCGCGTAAATATATATTCGACTCCTTGTTTTACGATTTTATGAATGATGCGCCGGAATCGCGAGAATTTAGGCTTAGCGAGAATGTTCACCTAGACGGAGTTTATCCAGAGGGGTACGGCGAATTGCGTTTTTGGCGGGCTGACCATCGAGGAGACCGGTGAGGTTATGGAATATCACCCGATGCTCCAAAATAAAAAAGGACATCGTTGCTGATGTCCTTTCAAATATTGGTGGAGACGAGGGGGGTCGAACCCCTGACCTCTGCAATGCCATTGCAGCGCTCTGCCAAACTGAGCTACGTCCCCGGCTCATCAATGCAAAGTGCAAAATGCAGAATGCAAAATGAAGAGAATCTAAAATCTACCGAATCTGACCTAAAGCGTCAAGTTTCGGCTGTTACTTGCCTTTGAATTCGGGTTTTCGTTTTTCGAGAAATGCTGAGACGCCTTCTTTTTTGTCTTCGGTCGAGAAACAGATCGCAAACAGATCGACCTCTCGCCGCAGGCCTTCGTCGAGGTTTGACCGCGAGGCAAATTTTACGGCTTCTTTGGATAGCTGCAACGCGATAGGGGCTTTTTCGGCGATCTTTTCGGCGAGTTTCATTGTTTCGGCTTCGAGTTGATCGACCGGATAGACGTGATTGACGAGGCCAAATCTTTCGGCCGTTTCGGCGTCTATCATGTCACCGGTCAGTGCCATCTCCATTGCCCGGCCTTCGCCGACGAGACGCGGCAGGCGCTGGGTGCCGCCGCCGCCGCACATGATGCCGAGATTGATCTCAGGCTGCGAAAACCTCGCATTTTCGCTCGCCATACGCAGGTCGCATGCCATCGCTAGCTCGTTGCCGCCGCCAAGACAAAATCCGTTCACCATAGCGATGACGGGCTTTGGGAAGGTGTCGATCGAATTAAAAAAGGAGCGTTCGTGGAAAGCATTTCGCTGTGTGACCGGAGTCTGCCCTTCAAATTCGCTGATGTCGGCTCCGGCGATAAACGCCTTTTCGCCGGCACCCGTTATAACCAGCACGCGCACGCTGTCGTCGGTTCGCAACTCATCAAGAGCGGCAACACCCTCGGCGTGAACCTGCGAGCTAAGTGCATTGAGTTTATCGGGACGGTTGATGGTGAGGACGGCAACTCTACCGCGTTTTTCGACGGTTATTGTTTCGTAAGACATAGATTTTATGCAGAGTATTAATGCGGAAGCGCGCAACCGATCTTATTCGTTGACGCCCTCGACTATGTTGTCATCAGCGATCCACGCAACAAACAGCCGCAGCCAACTTTCTTTCGGTTCCTCGATAGCGACACCGATGCGGTGCGTGCCATAGCTGGCGGGCAAAACGCGGACAACCTGCGCTTTGACCTCGACCGGAACGCCGTTTGGCCGGTGCGAGCGAATATACAGGCTGTCACCGTTTGCAATAGGTTGATTTAATTGAAAGAGAGCTCCGAGCGTAGAGATATCGTCGGTTTCGGTCGGTTCGCTCCACGTCGCACCGTCCTCGGTCCTGCCAGACACGACGATAGGCAGTCGGAGAGCCATTCTAAGGGCAAACCTTTTTTCCTCAAAGTGAGGTTGGATGGAACTCATCGCCAATACCTAAAAAGTGGTCTAGAAACACGAGATCTAAAAATAACATCATAACACGAAACCCTTTATCGTGTTACCGTTACCGTCCTAAAACAAAATGTGGAAGGGCTAAAACTATCTGGAGGCTTTGAAGCCTCGATGCCGCAACGAACCTATTAGACGAACCAGTTAGATGATAGTTATACTATAAGCACAGGCGAAATCCAAAGCATTGTTTGCGTACCGCCGATAGTAACTTTATGAGCGAAAAGCAAATACATCGCAAAGTCGTGATCCTCGGCTCAGGCCCCGCAGGTTTGACCGCCGCTGTCTATGCCGGTCGGGCACAGCTCGAACCGCTTGTCATCGACGGACCGCAGCCGGGCGGTCAACTTACCATCACGACTGATGTCGAAAATTATCCGGGTTTTTCCAAGGGGATAATGGGTCCGATCCTTATGGACGAGTTTCGTGAGCAAGCCCTGAGATTTGGCACCGAGATCATCAATGTGTGGATCGACCGTGTCGATCTGACGCAGCGGCCATTCACCCTTTTTGGAAAAGAAAGCGAAGACAGCACCGAAATAACGACCATTATCAAAGCCGACACGCTTATCGTCTCGACCGGGGCATCCGCCAAATGGCTCGGGATTCCCGGCGAGGCCCCTGTGCCTGAGGGTTTAGGGGGTAATGGTGTCTCGGCCTGTGCGACCTGTGACGGGTTCTTTTTCCGCGACCGTCCGATAGTCGTGGTCGGCGGCGGCGACACCGCGATGGAAGAGGCTCTATTCCTGACAAAATTTGCGTCAAAGGTCACGCTTGTCCATCGCCGACACGAATTTCGTGCATCCAAGATAATGCAGGACCGTGTGCTCGCCCACGACAAGATCGACGTGATGTGGAACACCGAGGTCCGCTCGATCAACGGCACGAAAGAATCAGGCGTCGAGAGCGTAAATCTGTATAACAGCGAAAGCGGCGAGGAAATCGTGTTTCCGACGCAGGGTGTTTTTATCGCTATCGGCCATCAGCCGAATACGGGGCTTTTCAAAGGCGTTCTCGATATGGACGACGTTGGCTACCTCATCACCGAAGGCAAAACCATGCGGACCAATATCGACGGTGTTTTTGCGTGTGGCGATGCTCAGGACGCATATTACCGTCAGGCGATAACCGCCGCCGGAACGGGATGTATGGCCGCGATCGACGCCGAACGATTTCTGGCCGAACACGAAAGCGAAACAGCAACCGCAGCCTAAGAATCAATTTTTTATTTGTACTGCGCCCTTCAGGATCTCGGCATTTTGAGGGGTTTTTTCGACGCGACTGGGGTCAAAACCCATTGTCTCGGCGCGTCTAAGTATCGTTTGATAGGTCGCGGTATCCATTTCCGGCGATCGGCTTAAGATCCAAAAATAATTTCTTCCAGGTTCACCAATTACGGTGTGGCTATAATCAGATGCGATATCTATCACCCAATAATTCGCCCAAACGAACGGAAGAAACGATATAAATCCCGGAGCAAATCGCACTTTGAGTTTGGCGTTATTCGATTTGTCGCCGATCTTTGCCTCGCCGATTGCTTTCACAGTAGTGCCGTCTTTCTTTACGCATTCATTTAGTACCTCAATGCGACCATTTTTCTTGACCGTGTAATTTGCGGTCGTATTCGCAACGCATTGTTTTTGAAAGCGATTAGGATATTTAGCGATCTCATACCAACGTCCGGCGTAACGTTCAATGTCGATCCCATTGACCGGCGACAATGTCGGTTTTGCGGTGGATTGTGCCGACATTAAGCCCGCAAAAATAAATAACGACAAAACCGATAATGTAGTAGCAGTAAAAAAAATATTTTTCATAAACTCTCCTGAACACCGTCGCGTAGTAATTCGCCATATTACTACGATCGGATTTATGGATTATAATATTAGATGAGATTTCTTTGATCCGGGTTCAAGTTTTTATGCCTATCTACGAATATAAATGTCAGCAATGCGGATTGCATATCGAAGTGCGTCAGAGTGTGTCTGACGCGCCGTTGACGGCTTGCGAAAAATGCCACGGAAAGCTCGAAAAACAATGGTCGCTTTCGGGTTTCCAGTTCAAGGGCGAGGGTTGGTACGTGACCGACTACGCCGGAAAAAAAGGGAAAACAGAAAAAAGTTCGTCGGCCGAATCAACGCCAAAGCCCGACTCTGCATCAAAACCAGCAAGCGAGACAGTTTCAGCAACTTCGAAGCCGGATAAAAAATGACCCACCGCCGCATAACATATTTATTTGCAGCACTTTGCACGTTAATTATTACGGGCGGTGTGTGCGCGCAATCACGCCATAGCTCACGCGGAGACGCTACAATAGCCGGAACTACTCTATCGGTCGTTGCTACTCGGCAGGACAAAAAAACCGACATTATTCGTCCCGAAAACCTAAATCTTTTTGAAAACGGCATCG
>JBEBGA010000435.1:0-2254 GCA_040081695.1 Pyrinomonadaceae bacterium | reverse complement strand
TGCTACCGCCGAGACCGAGCAGTTCAAACAAAAGCTCTTTTACAATGAGATGACCAACGTGATGCTCGCGCGCGAATTTATCCCAAACACGCCGTGTCTGGTAAACGCCGGCAAGCCAAAAGGCCAGCTCGCCGCCTGCTTCGTCCTCAACGTCCCCGATTCGATCGAGGGCATTATGGAACACGCCCAAAACGTCGCGATCATTCACCAAACCGGCGGCGGCACGGGTATGACGTACGAATTCTTACGCCCTGCGGGATCGATGGTCAATTCGACACGCGGCGTTGCAAGCGGTCCTGTTTCGTTCATGAACATCGTCAATCAGACGACCGAGGTCGTTAAACAAGGTGGCGTCCGTCGCGGTGCTAACATGGGCATTTTGGCAGTAACGCATCCAGACATTTTGCGTTTCATCCACGCTAAGAACGACCAGACGAGCCTGACAAATTTCAATATTTCGGTGACCGTCAGCGACCTGTTTATGGACGCGGTCGATAGCGGAACGTGGTTTCAGACCGAGTTTAATGGCGAGCCTTGGACACAATCGGTTTTCGACGCCGCGACCGGAAAAGACTACGTTCTTTATCGCCGCCCGGACGGCTCGACGGCGACTTTCGCGGACAAACTCGCGTTTGAGACCGCCGATATTTCCGATTGCACGATCGAAGAGCCGCCAATGCCGGGAATGGTTTTCGCACCCGACATCTGGAACCGCATCATCGCGTCGGCTCACAAATACGCCGAGCCGGGCATCATCTTTATCGACGAGGTCAACCGCCACAATCACATGATGGCATCGATGGGCCCGATCTACGCATGCAATCCTTGCGGCGAGCAGCAGCTGCATTTTAATAATTCGTGCAATCTCGGCTCGATCGACGTTGCTAAATTTTTCACAAAGACGACCGACGGCGAAGGCATCGTTGATTGGGAAAGACTGTCAACCGTGACTCAGCTTAGCACACAGTTTCTCGACAATGTTGTCGATGCGGGCTACTTCCCGCTGCCTGAGATCGACGATGTCGTTAAACGAACACGGCCTGTCGGTCTTGGCATCATGGGCTTTGCCGACCTTTGCTTGAAATTAGGTGTGACTTACGGCAGCGACGCTTCGCTTGAGCTGATGGAAAAAGTGATGAGCTTTGTCCGCCGCGAATCGTGGCTCGCGTCGCTCCGTCTGGGCAGCGAAAAAGGCGTGTTTCCCGAATTCGAAGCTAACCGCGACGCTTACGCAAAGTTCATCTACGAGGATATCGGCATCCCGCGTGACATACCGCTGACGCCGCGAAATTACGAGGTGACGACCATCGCCCCGACCGGCACGATCTCGCTTGTGGCTGAGACCTCGTCCGGCATCGAGCCAAATTTCTCTTGGGCGTATGTCCGCCAAGACACGCTTGGAACGCGAACATACGTCCACACCCCGGCCGCTGAGGCTCTCGGCATCACCGTCGATCAGACCGACGAAGAGTCGATCAAAGCCGCCGCCGAATACGTCGTCGAACATGAAGCCGATCTGCCGCCGCACTTTATCTCGGCGATGGACATCAGTTCGATCGAGCACGTTAAGGTGCTCGCCGCCGCACAAAAGCACGTCGATAACGCGATCTCAAAAACCTGCAACGGTGCGACCGATGACACCGTCGAATCGGTCGATGAGCTTTACCACCTCGCCCGTAAACTCGGCTGCAAAGCCGTCAGCTATTACCGCGACGGCAGCCGGGAGGGGCAGGTTTTGAACACTATGAAGAAAGTAGAGGAGGAAAGGAGTGAAGGAGTAGAGGAGACAGGATCTCGTCTTTCCGACTCTCCTACTCCTCAACTCCCCTACTCCTCCACTCTCCGCGTTGAGCGTCCCCGCGAATTGCAAGGCTCTACATGGCGTATTCCGTTTGAGGGCAACAATTTGTATGTGACCGTCAATCACGACGGCGAGCGTATCCTCGAGGTTTTCGTCGCCGGGCCGATCAGTGCCGGCGTCGGCTTGCTTGCGTCTAAGATGCTTCGCGGCGGGTTTGATGCCAAAGATGTCGCCCGCAGTCTCGATAAAGTCACGGCAACGCACGCTGTTTGGTTCAACGAACGCCTGCTCACATCGCCCGAACAGGCCGTCGCTGAGTGCCTGCTGCTCATCGACCGTCGTTTGAATAAGCTGCCGGAATCGGAAAGGGCTATGGGCAAAATGGTCGGCGAAGAGACGACTAAAATGTCGAGCATGATCGGGGAATGCCCCGAGTGCCGCGGCCAATTAGAA
>JBEBGA010000434.1:0-2257 GCA_040081695.1 Pyrinomonadaceae bacterium | reverse complement strand
ATACTAAGTTCTCCGCCGCATCTTTGCAGACTCCAGGTGATCGTATTTGTAACGCCCAAAACTGTTTCGGAGTAAGAACCTGAAAGTTTATTCGGATTTGCCGGATCAACCCGATGCGTTCCATTAGACCGAAACGAAGCACCTTGAACATTGGCCGCAGTGCTTGGCATCGCGTTGTTGTAGCCCTCCTTCGTCCAACATTGACCGCTGTAGGACGCGGATTGCGAACCCGAAGTTCTGCCCGGAATCTGCGGCAAACCAACGCCGACGCTGTAAGTGCCATCGGAATTTACCCCGATCGAAACATTCGCGTCGCCCTTTCCACTTCCACTAATTCCGGTCTGAGATACGAAACTTCCCGTCATCAACTTAAAAGTCTTTCCTTTGTCGCACGAATTTTCCTCTTCGGCTTTTGTTGTTTCGGTCATCGTATAATTGCTGTTAATCGAGGCTTTGCCGATGCTCGAACCATTTCTTTCGGGCGATTCGACAACCGCAACAGTCGCTTTGTAATCAAGCTTCATCTCCATTTTTTTCGTATCTTTACCGCGCCCAGAAACTCGCGGCACAACCTTACTGTCGGTTAGCGATTGCGTCCGTGAGAACGTAATGCTACCCGCCCACGCACCCGAACAAGTCGGCGTCTTGGTCTGAGCAGATTTCTTTTGTCCGAAAGCCATCGAAACAGAAAGACTGAAAAGTATGAAAACAGTTATAAATTGTTTGAAAATAATGAATCCGCGTTGCATATTGAAATGTCCTCCAATAGCTAACGCGGATTTTATGCAAAAAAGGTATCAGTTTTTTTCTAACGTTGATGTTTTATCCGAAATTCTTCGTAATAACTTTTGTATCCCAATAAACGAGCCGTTGGAGCAAGCAAAAATCGCATGGCTTTTTGCACCGCAATAGGTCCTCCATCAGCCAGATAAGCGTCCATTTCATTGCCATAAACCGAAAGTTGCAATATCAAAGCGAAGGAGCTTGGGTTTTCACCCAAACTGTCCGCGAAAGGATATAGCTGCGATAAATGATAGGCAAACTCGACCGGAATACTTCTCTCATCCTCCGTGCTTTCACTAATTACAGGAGAATCTGTTTCATTAAAAGGTCTGTGCCGTGTTCCGCTTTTAACCGTGATGGATTCGCCTTTGTGGAGAACTTTTTTCTCTCCGTTCACCAAAATACTAAAAACCCCTTCTTTCACGGTAAATGTTTCATCTAGGTTTGTATGAATATGTTCGGGCGGTCCAAGACCTTTCGGGTCAATCACCAGACTCAGGCGAACCCAGCCGTCTTTTTGCCAGAGAATATGCTGGTCAAACCCTTCCGCCTTGCTGTAAAATTTGTCGCCCGTTTGAAAATAATTTGACAAATCAGGTTTCTTCTCGGGGAAAACGTATGAATTAAGAATGATGCCGATACCGAAGTATCCGAAAATTAAGGACAATGCCAATAAAAAGATGCGTTTTATTTTCTGTTTCATAACACCCTCATTTGGTTTAGTAAAGGACCGATGGGAAAAAGCCGCCCTCCGGCTCGTGGTATTCGCCCATTGCCATCAAACTAAGCGGTTGCATCATTCGAAGCCCGGCCTGCAATGCCCAGCGATGAAACGTTGATCGTCGGGTCGGCAATAGAAATGATACCGGTTCGCCAAGCTCAGCGGACGCTCCCACGAGCAAATCCTGTAAGTCGCGCTCGTTTTCGGCAACACCGTGATTAAAATGCCACATTGAAACGGTCGAAACGTAGGCGACGATCTGGCCTTCACGCACGGCTACGAAGGGCTTGAACCCCTGCAAACAGAGACTCAATTCGCCGGCTCGCGAAAATCCGTGAACCCGCTTGCAGAGTTCTTCGCATTCCGCCAAGTCTTCATTCGTCATCGGGCGAACCGCCAGATCTTTTGAAACAATTCCTTTCGGTTTACCCTCCATCTGAGCCAGAGGTTCTTTAACATCAAATCCGAGCGAAGCATAAAGAGACATCGATCGGGCATTATAAGCCGATTGAACAAGGCGAATTCCGGCAGCCTCCCGGCCCCGTTCAACTACACCTTCCATCAATTTGCGGCCCGTGCCGCGGGCCTGGACATTTGGATCGACAGTGATCGGGCCGACTCCGCGAATCGGATCGAATTCAGTCAAGAAATTCGAGCCTACAAACTGTCCGTTGTGCTCGGCAGCCACGCCATAAATCTGCGGGTGACTGATCCACATTTGGGCAAAGCCCAACCCTGCTTCGGCTGAAGGAA
>JBEBGA010000006.1:0-31138 GCA_040081695.1 Pyrinomonadaceae bacterium | reverse complement strand
CTCCTTATCTGGGCTTTCCTAATTTTGTATCTTTTTGCTTCTTCTGTTTTAGCTTTAATATCCCGAAATGTTTCCGAAGGCTTATTCACTTCGGTGGGGACACTTGCTTTTAATCTCGTGATGATGTCTCTGCTGTTTTCTGCCGTCAGCGGGATTGCGAGCCGGAAAAATTACGGCCGGTGGCTAGCGGTATTATGTTTCTGCATTAGCATCGTCGGAGTCCTATACAGCATGTATTGGCTGTTACTTTTTGAATACTATTCGAGCAAAACGGATAAGAGAGGCTTGGCCATATACTTCTTTGCCGGGATTGGGGTTTGGGATATCGCATCGGTTTTATATCTAAGCCTTTCATCCGCTGTAACCACTTACTTCGCTAAAAAAATCGCTGAATCGGATCCACCACCACCGCCGTCATTCGACGACTGAGCTTTTGACCATCTCTGTAACATCCGCCTCGCCGTAGCCTGCTTCGAGCAAGGCCTGTTCGACGGGTAAGCCGATCTGTTTTTTGAGCAGGATGTTTTCGAGCACTTCGCGTTCGGACATCGGTGCGGGGTCTTCCCATTCGGTTATCAGGCGAGCGGTTTTGCGGCCCTCGATCCGCAGGGCAAATTCCATCACGTCGGCCCACACCTGTCCGAACGAGGTCTGCCTATCGCGCACCTTTGCGAGGAAACGGGTCTCAGCTTTCTTGAGCGATTCGCCGCTCGGGAAACCGCCGGTGTTTTGCAGCAGGTAATGCAGCGGCGTGCCGGTCACCGAGGCGATATCGACGCGAAAGCCGTCCTTGACCTTTAGAAACTGCTCAAGCTGAGCGGCCTCAAAATCGCCAAACCTCGCACTCGGGTCATTCGCGATCCACAGGTGATCGATGCCCGCTTTGAACGGCGCGACCGTCTTGCCGTCGGCGTCGTATTCGACCTCGATCCCGGCGGCCCAGCGTTGGCGGTACGCCGCAAATTCCATCGCGACGAGCATATCGAGCACAGATTTGTTCAGCCCGTCCTGCACCGGGATCGCCGCCTCAAGCTCCGAACGCCCAAGCTGGCCGATGTCCGAGTTGTTGGCAAAATGAAAGACCGGCACGACGCTGTACGGATTTGGCAGAGCTTGGCCCATCAATGCAAAATCTTTTGCGTCGGGCATCGCTCCTTCGCTCTTGCCGCGTGAGATATATTTCTCGATCCGGTCGGGATAGAAAAGATTGAGCCGAACGTGCTTATCGGCGTCGAGCCAATGCTTTGCAGCACAACGAATGAGCCCGGGCGAATCTTCGTCATAGACGACGCTGATGCTCGCGGCACGGTTGGGATAAAACACCGCCTCGCCGCGGGCGTTTGGCCAAACAATAATATAAGCATCCCCGTTTTTGAGAGCCTCTTTATGAACCTCGCCCGCTCGCGTGTCCATACGGTTCGTGTGCCAGATCTTGCGAGTTGCAGAGTTTACAGAGTTAGCAGAAGTTTCAGAGTTAGGAGCTTTTCCACCTCCGCGACTTTGCAACTCTGTAACTCCGAAACTGTCGGCGGAGAATCCGACGACCTTTAGCTTGTCTCGAACCGCGTCGCAGATGACGGGACAGAGGTTCAACGCAAACTCACGAAACAGCGTTCCAAAGGCGTTCTCAAATTTCTGCGTCGCAAACGCTAGATCATGATCGCCGTCGTAATAGCGTGTCGGTTTGGCATAACGCTCACCTGTTAGTCTCAGATCGGCCAGTATTTTCTCAATATCTTTATTCATATATGTTTTAACGTATGTGTTTAATCAAATCTGTGCATAGACCGCTTGCGGCGGGCTAACATTCGTACTGCGAGACTTACTGCGTCCACCTGATCGTCGTGCGATCCGTAGGGAAAGCTGCATACCTCGTCCACAAAATCGTCTATCCAGGTACCTTGGACCAGGATTACCTTGCCGTCCTCAGCGAGTCCTGCCCAAGCCAGTGCCCGTGTGATCTTGTCTGTATCGACACGGATAGCTTCGATCGGACGGCCGCGAACTTTGACGTCTTGTCTTAGGTCCTGAACAAGAGCCTGACCATGAAGAGCCTTCTCGATGCCGTGGCTTGTATTCCTCTCGGCCTTCACCCGATCGATGACATAACGGCGTTGTTCGGGATATTCGATACGTCGGCAAAAGCCGTCAGCGATATACAGATTGCCGCTTCGGTCAAAAGCACAGCGAAACGACGCGGTGTGGTCGGATGTGGTTTTGGTCGAAACCGCAAGGTCGTAACCTCGTGCCCAGGCAAGTCCGTTTGGCGGACGCGAGACGATATGCTGAAACCACTCGCGTTTGAAGAGGCCGCCGTCGGACGGCACCGGCTGCTGCTGATAAAGCGCCGAGAACGAATACGTTCCCTGTTGCCGCCGGATCGCTTCGAGAGCTTCGGCAGAATACCGCTCGGGCCACAGTGCTTCGCCAATCGGGCGGCCGAGCGGATCGCCGTCTTCGGCAAGTGCAGGAAGATCTACCTTTTCCCATACCTCGCCGCCATCGGCAGACTGTTTTAATAGACGCCCCGCAAGATCGTCTTCGTGCCAGCGCGTCTGGATGAGGATGATCGACGCCCCGGGTTCGAGCCGCGTGTAGATGTCGTCGTTGAACCAATCCCACACGTTATCCCGCATTGTCCGGCTCTCGGCTTGGGCACGATTCTTTACCGGGTCATCGATAATAACGAGGCTACCGCCAAATCCTGTGATACCCGCACCGACGCCGACCGCTTTGACTCCACCTCGAACTTTCGTTTCCCATTCGTCCGCCGACCGTTTGTCCTTGGCGAGCGGTATGCGTTCCTCAACGATCGCCCTGATCCGTCGCGAGAAGCGGTTCGCGAGTTTTTGGTTGTAACTGCCGAGGATGATGTTCAACTTTGGTTCCCTCTCAAGCCGCCACGCCGCGTATCGGATGGTGACCGTCTCGCTCTTGCCGTGTCTCGGCGGCATCGTGATGATCAGCCGCTTACATTTGCCGGTTGTCACGCGGTGCAGAGCTTTGTATAGAAACAACTGGTGCGGCCAATCCCATTTGAATGGTTTTGCGTTTTTGTTGAGCCAGTTTTGAAAAGCATGTTGTGAGCATCGCGTCATTCGCCGTCCGTTTCGTTTCTCTTATCTCGTTTTCGCAGATGGATCTGTAATAAAACGTCGATGGTCTTGCCGACGGTAAAAAAGATGACCGGCAGCACGATGGCTGAGACGATCGTTATTACATCGCGTGTTTCGAGAGCGGCCATGACGGACGTGATCGAGCTGGCCCATGCGAGGAATATGTTTTTCGTGTCATTCATAAAACAGATTTGCATCTCTAATAATTATTGGATAATATGAAATAGCCGGACGATAATGGGCGAACAGTTTTATTGAGATTTATTTCGCCGCTTACATATCGTCCGGCTATGAACTGAGACTAAATGAACTTTGCAAAAAAGGAAATGCTATTGTGCGGGGATCGAAATATTATGCAGATAATGACTGCTTATTCTTGTTTTGACGCATTTTGCCGATCTTGCGGGTTTTGCCGGCCGTCTCTTCTAGCCAATTCAACCAAACCGCGTTTCGCGGCCTTAAATTCAACCAAATTTACACATAACACATATGAACACCATACAACACTTATTGGATTTATCACCGCGTACAAAGATCCGCCTGTCTGAGATCGAACGCCTTATCCGCAAACACCGCATCATCGTCCCGCCGCTCTCACGCCGGGCACTCGTCGCCCTGTGCGAGGACGGCACGTTCGAGACGGCAAAGCGTACCTCGCCCAGCCAGTGCTGGCTCGTCTATGAAGATTCGTTTTTAGACTGGGTCAAACGGCTGGACGAGAAGTAAATATCGCAGGCATAAACCCGCAGAAATAGGTTAGAATGATGTGCTAAAACTTTGCACAACGACCTATGAAACGATGCCCTGAATGTAGACGGGATTATTACGACGATACGCTGCTGTATTGTCTCGATGACGGCAATGCGCTGCTCGAAGGCCCGACGAGCGGAAGGTCAGAACCGACTGCGTCAGCGGGCGGCCAGTTCGATGAGCCTCAGACCGCAATTCTGCATTCGACCGCTGCTCCGGGCGAGGCAGCAACGCGTGCGCAGATCCATACAACTGAGCAAACGGCAGTTCTGCCGTCCGGTATTACCGACGTTCCGAAAACTAAAGCGTTCGATAAGCGGTTGCTTCTCGCGCCACTCGCACTTGCTGTGATTGTCCTTGGCGGATTCTTTGGTTATCGATATTTCTCACCCGCCAAATCTATCAATTCCATCGCGGTGATGCCGTTTGAGAATAGGAATTCGGATGCTGACACGGATTATTTGTCCGACGGTTTGGCGGAATCGGTGATCTTTCGGCTGACGCAGATCCCCGATCTGAGGGTCAGCCCGACGAGTTCGGTGATGCGTTACAAAGGTACATCGACTGAAGTTGCTAAGATCGCCTCCGAACTCGGCGTAGATGCGGTGATGACCGGACGGCTGACCAAACGGGGCGACAATCTGAACATCACGGTCGAGCTCGTGGATGCCCGCACCAACAAATCGCTTTGGGGCGAGCAGTATGAACGGAAACTCTCGGAACTATTGACCACCCAACGCGAGATCGTCACCGAGATCGTGGCCAAACTGCAACTAAAACTGTCGGGCGAAAGCGAGCAAAAGCTGGCGAAGAAATACACCGACAACCCGGAAGCCTATCAGCTTTATTTGCAAGGTCGTTATCATTGGAACAAGCGGCAGATACCTGAATTTGAAAAGGCGATCGTGTTTTTCAAACAAGCCATCGAAAAAGACCCGAACTTTGCCCTCGCTTACAGCGGATTAGCCGATACTTATTCTGTGTTACCCACTTGGGGCGATTTCAGACCCAAAGAGTATTTGCCGCAAGCGAAGCAAGCGGCACTCAAGGCTCTCGAACTTGACCCGAACTTGGCTGAAGCCCATGCATCACTTGGATACATCATCCTTACTTCTGAGTATGACTTTGCAGGGGCGGAAAGATCATACAAACGAGCAATCGAACTCGATCCGAATTACGCGACGGCTCGTCAATGGTATGCGGGGCTTTTGTCTTCTAGTAGTAGGCACGACGAAGCAATCAAAGAAATAAAGAAAGCCGTTGAACTCGATCCATTTTCATTGGTAATCAATGTATGGGCGTGGTTTGTTCCGGAACGTGCCGGGCGATTTGACGAAGCGCTTTTGCAAATCAAAAAGTTCAATGAACTATTTCCAAATGAAAGAGTTTTTCATGATTTTAATAGTAATGTTTATGCCAATCAAGGTAAATATGATCAATCTGTCGAAGAATACCTTCTCAGTGCGAAGGCAAATAAAGATTTCAAACCCGAAAATATTGCGAAATTGACAGAAGCCTACGAAAAAGGCGGCTGGGACGGCTTTCAGCGAATACGTCAGGAAATACGCCTCGAAGAACTGAATGCTAAACAGGCAAAAGCCCCCAATGGATATGTTAGAGCGGCGGAATATGCCGTCGCATATGCTTGGGGCAAAGACAAAGAAAAGACGATCGAATATCTGAACAAAGCGTATGACGAGCGGGAACGGAGTTTGACCGAACTAAAGATCAATAAAACTTTTGACTTCGTGCGAGACGACCCGCGATTTAAGGAATTGGTCAAACGAGTCGGGATCCCGGAATAGAAGCGTCCCGGCAGCCGGGCAGGTCCCGATAAAGTGATTTAATAGATTGTCAAATGACAATGGAGCCCGGAAAAACAATCGGCCATTACAAGATCGTCTCGCGGATCGGAGCAGGCGGTATGGGCGAGGTGTATCTGGCCGACGATGAGCGGCTCGAACGTAAGGTCGCGATCAAATTTTTGCACGAAGAATTTGGTAAAAATACCGACAAGCTCAATCGCTTTGTCCGTGAGGCCAAGGCTGCCTCTGCACTGAATCACCCAAACATATTGACTGTCTATGACATCGGCGAAGCGGATGGCGAAAATTATATCGTTACAGAGTTGATCGATGGCAAAACACTACGCGAGTTTGCGTCAAAACGGGGGGCCCTCGATCTAAATACGATACTAAAGATCGGTATTCAGGTATCAGACGCTCTGGCGGCCGCCCATCAGGCTGAGATCGTTCATCGTGATATCAAGCCTGAAAACATAATGATCCGTAATGACGGACTGGTAAAAGTGCTTGATTTTGGGCTGGCAAAACTTGCAAAGAAGGAGATACCGATCGGTTCTAATGCCCCAACGCTCGAGCACCACCGGACAGAATCGGGTGTGATAGTCGGCACGGCCGCATATATGTCACCCGAACAGGCTCGCGGCCACGATATCGATGCCCGGTCTGATATGTTTAGCCTCGGCACGGTGCTTTATGAACTGTTTACCGGCATTCATCCGTTTCCCGGCGAGAGCAACGCGGACGTTGTCAGTTCGATATTGAAAGAAGATCCTGCTCCGATACGGCAGCGAACGCCCGAACTGCCAAAACAACTAGAGCGAATAATAGATAAGCTGCTCAGAAAAGACCGCGAATATAGGTACCAGCACATAAAGGACCTGCGTTTAGACCTAGAGGATTTGCGTGATGAGTTGCGGTTGGAATCGAAGCAAACCCATTTGACGCAGCCGCAGCCCAACCCGCCGGTCGACACGGCAGAAGAGTCAACATTCAGGTCAGCATTTACGTCAAAGATCGTCGAAAAGCGAAGGTTTAGCCTGCTGCATGCGGGTGTGTTTGCCGGGTTGGCGATCTTTTTGTTTGCGGGTATCTGGTTTGTGGCGTCAAAATTTAGAACGCCCCAGCCTGGTGCCGGCTCATATCCGACGACCGAGATAGCGAGTTGGAGCAGCGCCGCAGGTGAACTTTTTAGTGATGCGAGTTTTTCACCCGACGGAAAGTTGATCGCTTATTCCTCGACCAGATCGGGTACACAGAGCATTTGGGTGACACAGACTTTATCACCAAATCCACTACAGATAACTAGTGATAATTTTGCAAATACTGAACCCATTTGGTCAGCAAAAGGTGATGAGGTCGCCTTTTTCTCTGACCGTAGCCGTGCTGCCGGTGGCGATGCAAAGATGTCCGGAATATGGCGTGTACCGGCACTCGGAGGTGTCCCGCGGCTTGTTGCGTCGATCACAAAGGGTAGCCCTGATCTACTTCGCTGGACCTCTGGCGGGAAGATCTACTATCAAGTCGAAGGCAATCTGAGTGTCCTAGATATAAACACCGGTCAAATCAGCCCAATCACGTCGTTCGAACCAAATACCCAAAAATGGATAGGAATTTCCAGCGATGAGAAAAGGATCGCACGTCTGGAAAAGTATCAGGAAAATTGGAATATAACTATTAGCGACCTCGATGGTTCAAACCCGATGGCCGTAGCCTACGGCACCGGTAATGTTGGCGGCGTCGTTTGGAGCTCTGATCAAAAACGGATCTATTACAGCTGCGAGGTTGGCGGGGTGCGCCAGATCTTTTTATGGCAAGGCACACCGGGATCAAGCATCAAGATAAGTGCGACGGAAACTGACTTTTCGGTGCTAGATGTATCGCCGGACGGACGGTCGATCATTACCGGGTCGGCTAAAGAGGAATCAAACATCTGGCGGGTCGGAGTTAAGGACGGCAAAGATACGCCGCTGAGCAAAGACATCGATGTAAAACTGTTTCCCGAGATGTCACCGGACGGACGTAGGATCATCTACCAATCTGTCAGAAACCTGACAAAAGGCAACCATTTATACGAGAGCTCGATCACGGTCAAGGACATAAATGCCGCAAATGAAGCGGCTCGTCCATTAGCGATAGCCAATAGCGGATATTTGCCGTTGTGGTCGCCTAATGGAAACCAGATCGCCTTTTTGCGGCTTGCGGGAAATGCGTCAGATCTGTTCGTCGCTAATCCCGATGCAGGTGTATCGCCTAATCCCTTGACGAACGGAATTTCTTCGTTGGGATATTCGGTCTCACCATACAATTTTCTACAGCCACGAGCCGTAGCTTGGTCACCTGATAGTTCGACGATCGCCTATGTATCCGCCAAGGCGGGTGCACCCAATGTTTGGACCGTCAGGCCCGACAGCAGGGTTGATAAACCCGTAACTGACAACGCTGATAAAAACACAACGTACTATTGCCCTTTTTGGTCCGATGACGGCACAAAATTGGCATTTCTCTATCAGATAAAAGCGGCACAACAAGATCAAAAACCGATGCGGGGCATTCGGATACTTGACCTCACAACCAACGAGGTCCGAGAGATCTATCAATCAAATACCATGACGCGGCTCATAGGCTGGCGGGCAGATCAAAAAGGGCTACTGCTTGCGTTTGGATCAAAGGAAAACTCCGGCCAGGCTCAGGAGACAACCATTTCAACGGTGACGATCGATGGCGGCAAGCCGTCTGAGATCCTAAAGATCCCAAATGCCTATTATTTTAATATTGGCGTTTCGCATGACCGAAAAATGATCGCTTATGCTGCCCGCGAGGGTGGTTTAGACGACATTTGGGTCGTCGCGGCAACTGGCGGAACACCGAAAAAAATTACCGCAAATAATGATTCTGAGCTATACTTTTCGAGACTTTCCTGGGCACATGACAACAACGCGATAGTTTTTGGTAAGCAGACTCGTTTTAGTTTGCTTTCGATGATGACCGATATTGAATGATAAAAGGAGAAAACGATCATGAAAATAAATAAAACGGGCCTGTCTGCGATATTGCTATTGGTGATATCGGCGGTCTTCATGGCCGGTTGTGGAGCCCCGGCTGCTAACAATGGCGCGGGTAACCAAAACGCAGCGAACGCAGCGGCAAACTCGAATGCCGCAGCTAATACCGGAGCTACCAAAGCCGCGGCGGCTGTATGCACACCCGCAGATGACACCTTGATCGAAACACAGATCCGTATTTTGATCGATGCGAGCCCGCCACTTTTCGCTCAGCGTCGGTACATTAATTTCGACTCGAAATACTGCGTCGTGAAACTCCAAGGCAGGCTTAATACCTTTGATGATTTTAAGAATCTCTACGACAGAGTGAGCAACGTTGATGGTGTTAGGAAAGTAGATATTTCTGGCATCACGCGCGTTACACCGATGCCGTCACCAACGCCCGGCGCAGGTGCCGAGGAGTGTGTCGGCGAAACTAAGAAATGCGGTGAACTCTGCATCCCGAAAGCCGACGACTGCAACATTCCGGTTGAAACGGTGGACAAGACGCCAACGCCCAAGCCATAGTCATGGCAAATTAGCTAGTCAAAAATGAGGCGAGAAGTTATCTTCTCGCCTCATTCTTATTAGCAGCCACAATTTACTGCGGCAGGCGTCCCGGTGTTAGCGGGGCACCGGCGGCCTCAAGCGTTTTTTCAAAGGCCGGCAGACTGACATCGATCAGCGTCCTCAATCTAGCCAAAACCGGAGCAAACTCAGCCATCGACAGATCGTACTGAGTAAGCTGTGTCTGTGTCGGCCGGATCGTCGAAAGCCGAATCGTACCGGCGATGTTGCCGACACGCTGAACGATGGACGGCGGCGGTATGTCTGAATCTTCGCGGCCGCCGCGGATCGCATTTATCAGAGCGTCGATCTCGTTATCAAACGCTTCGGCCTGTTCGATCAGCTTTTTGTTATCGACGGGGGCCTCACTGGCGGCTCGTTTGAGCAACCCAATGCGGGTCTTGGCCTCAGTCGCGGCGGAGTTTGCTCCGATGACGGAGCGCTGAAGCGTTGATACCTTGCGTTGAAACTCGGCGAGGAACGCGGCGTCTGCAGGCGTCATATTTTCTTTGCCCTCGACGGTCACGTCAAAGCTCTGCGAACCCGGCAGCGACGTGACCACGCCGTTAACACGCATCGCCATCGAAACACTATATTTACCCGGCATCACGAGCGAACCCTGCGGGCCAAATCCGCCGCCGAAACCACCATCGGGCGGTGGGCCTTGGGGTGCAGCCGAGATCGACGGCGGCAGATAACGCATATCCCAGACCGTTCGCTGAACACCCGCTCCGGCGGGAGCAGTCAGGCGGCGAACGATCTTGCCCTCGGAATCGGTTACGGTAAAGATCACCGCCGGGGCTTCTTCTTCAGATTCGGCACGCAACTCGGCGATCGACGGATATTTTGCGGCTGTCTTATTGCGCTCGGCCGCTCGCTCAGCATCCTGGCGTTTTTGACGCAAAGTCTTCGGAGCTTCTTTTAGAAAATAGGTAAATGTTGCACCGTACGCCGGATTTGGGGCCGTATAAAACGACGCACCCTGCGAACCGGCAAGCGAGACGTTTGACCGGACATACATCAAAGCATCTTTTACGGGAAAGAGAATCGATGAGCGATTCATCGCATCCTGACTGACCCCGCGTAGCGCCGAGTAATCGTCAAGAACATAGATCCCTCGGCCAAACGTACCGAGGACGAGGTCGTTTTCGGTCTTTTGGATGGCAATGTCACGAACGGCGATCGTCGGCAGGCCGCTCTTCATCTGAACCCATTTGGCTCCGCCGTCAACGGTGAAGAAGAAACCAAATTCCGAACCGGTGAACAGCAGATTTGGATTAACGTGATCCTCTGCGATCGCATAGAGCGAGCCGCGTTCTGGCAGCTTGCCTATTATCAACGACCACGTCCGCCCGGCGTCCGTGCTTTTGACGAGATATGGTTTGAAATCGCCGTTCTGATGGTTGTTATAAACGGCATAGACAGTGTTTGCGTCGTGCTGCGAAGCCAGGACGCGATGAACATACGCATTTTCCGGCACACCGGGTATCTTATCGACCTTTCGCCAGCTTTGGCCATCGTTATCGGTGATCTGGATCAACCCATCGTCAGTGCCGACATAGATCAGGCCTTGTTTTTTCGGCGACTCTGATACCGCCGAGGCGTTGCCGTAAAGTGCCGTCGATTGGTTTTTACCAACCGCGTCGGGGCCCCAGATCTTACCCATCACGGGCAGAGCGTTGCGATCGAGCCCGCGTGAGAGGTCGCCGCTGATGACTTTCCAGTCGTCTCCGCGATTGTCGGATTTAAAGAGTTTGTGGCCGGCAAAATAGAGTCGCGTATGCGAGTGCGGGCTAATAATGATGGGCGAATCCCAATTATAACGCTGTGATTCGACGCCGGTGCCCTCGATCGGAGCTATGCCGACGCGTTCGCCTGTTCGCTTATCAAACCGGACGAGTCCGCCATTCTGACTTTCGGCGTAGATGATATTCGGATCGGTCGGATCGACGACTGAGCGAAAACCGTCGCCGCCATTGGTTGCGATCCAGTCCGAATTGAGGATCCCTGCCGTGCTGCGGGTGCGAGCAGGGCCGCCGAGCGAGTTGTTATCCTGCGTGCCGCCATAGACGTTGTAAAACGGCAAGGCCGTATCGACCGTAACGTCGTAAAACTGTGTGATCGGCAGATTTGCTTTGAAATGCCAGTTAGAACCACGGTCAAAGCTCTCGTAAACACCGCCATCGCAACCGACGAGCAAGTAATCGGTGTTGTTTGGGTCGACCCAGAGCCCGTGATTATCGACGTGCTTTAGACGCTCACCTAGCAATCGGACGGTTCGACCACCATCATCCGAAACCTGATTTTGCACATTTGGAATATAAACACGATCGACGTTCTTTGGATCGGCGATGATCTGGCCGTAATACATACCTTGAGCGATCTGCGAGCTCATACGCTCCCAAGTCGCACCGCGGTCATTCGAGCGAAAGATGCCGCTGAGCACGCCGCTTGCCTCGACCGTCGCATAGACAACGTCGGTTTTAGCGGGAGAGATCGACAGCCCGATACGTCCGAGATCGCCCGGAGGCAAGCCGGAGCGGAGCCGCGTCCAGGTATTGCCGCCATCAACTGATTTGTGGATCGCGCTCTCCGGCCCGCCGTTGATAAGCGTGTAAAAATGCCGCCGACGCTGCCATGTGGCGGCGTACATAATGTCAGGATTTGACGGGTCGATGACCACATCGGTCACGCCGGTGTGCTCGGTGCCGGGGATTACAGCTTTCCAAGTCCTGCCGCCATCCGTCGTTTTGTACAGGCCGCGTTCGCCGCCGGGCGACCACAGAGGGCCTTGAGCCGCGACAAAAACGACATTGCTATCACGCGGGTCAATAGCGATGCGTCCGATATGTTCGGACGTTTTTAGTCCCATATTGCGCCAGCTGCGGCCGCCGTCATCCGAACGGTAAACGCCGTCGCCATAACCAACGCTGCGCTGGCTGTTGCGTTCGCCGGTGCCGACCCAGACGGTTGCCGGATTTTTTGGATCGAGAGCAATTGCGCCGATCGAAAATGCACCTTCGTTATCAAAAACCGGTGTCCAGGTCGTACCTGCATTTACCGTTTTCCAAACTCCGCCGGATGCGACCGCGACATAGTATTTCGCACGGTCGTTAGGATCGACCGCAAATGCGAGCACACGTCCCGAAGTCGTTGCCGGGCCGATCGAGCGAAACCGCATGCCGCTAAAAGCCTGTGTTCCCATCGGATCGGGTGTCGGTGGCGGCGTTGGAGCCGGTGTTGGCGTGGCCGCAGGGGTTGGCGATGAGGTTGTTGCCCTTGTCGAGTCTCCCGCGGGCGTTGGTGACGCTGCTGCCCCCGGGGGCCTTTGACCAAAAACAGATGCGGCGATTGATAACGACAGGCAAACGAGGACGAACGACGAACGCAGTTTATGCACGGCAAAGCTCCTAAAAATAGACTGTTTTGAAAAGAAGATCTGTAAAATTATGAATTTATTCAGGCCGTTAATCAAGCCAAATTACGAAATACGATAGTTTTCTTTAGTACGATCGTATCGATCAATAAACTTGGGTTTTACGAGAGATGGTCTGATACGGTTTCTGCGTTGGGTATTGACGCAACATTTCGTCGTAAATTCAGTATTTACAATGCTATAATTCCCGAGTTAATCACGATGCCAAACGCAGGCGATAATATTTCGCACTACAAGATCATTTCGGCCATCGGTGCAGGTGGTATGGGCGAAGTTTTTCTTGCCCAGGACACCAAGCTCGAGCGGCAAGTCGCGCTCAAGATACTGCTTGCCGAGGTCGCTGACGATGACGAGAGGGTCAGGCGTTTTGTGCAAGAGGCAAAGGCCGCTTCGGCGCTAAATCACCCAAATATTTTGACCGTATTTGAGATCGGTAGTTTTGACGACTCGCAGTATATCGCGACCGAGTATATCAAGGGTAAAACGCTGCGGCACCGTATGCGTGAGTCGTCGATGAGCCTCGACGACGCTCTTGGGATCGCGTTACAGGTCGCGACTGCACTCGCCACCGCCCATGAGGCGGGCATTATCCACCGCGATATCAAGCCCGACAACATTATGATCCGCGACGACGGCGTCGTTAAGGTGCTTGATTTCGGTTTGGCAAAGCTCACTGAAAAAACTGTCGTAACGGCAGAGGCTGAGGCCGAAACACGCGCACAATTTAACACCGAACCGGGCATGATAATGGGCACCGCAGCGTATATGTCGCCTGAACAGGCTCGCGGACACACGCTCGACCCGCGCAGCGATATTTTTAGCCTCGGAATCGTGCTGTACGAGCTTTTTACATCAAAGCGGCCGTTTGAAGGTGAATCTCACCTCGATGTCATCAGCTCGATCCTAAAGGACGAGCCACAGGCACTCAGGCTGGCTGCTCCTGCCTTACCCCGGCAGTTGGAGCGCATCGTTGATAAAACGCTTAGAAAAGACCGCGACCACCGTTATCAACACGTCAAAGATCTGCAGATCGACCTACAGGATCTGCGCGACGAACTGAAATTTGAGGCAAAGCTCAATCAGACCGCCGACCAGTCGATACCGGCCCAGGTCACCGGAGCCGAAGGGCCGCGGTCGACATTTACCGAAAGGATCTCAGCGACACGCAGGTTTACTTTACTGCACGCGATCGTGTTTGTCGCCATAGTTGGCCTATTGGTCGGCGGTATCTGGTACTTTCGCCCCAGATCGGCGGGCAATGTGGTTGCGGGTAATCTGAAAACGACGGAGATCGCCAATTGGTCGAGCGCTCCGGGCGAGCTGTTTAGCAATGCGAGCTTTTCGCCCGACGGCAAGATGATCGCGTTCTCGTCAACCAAATCCTCGGCAAAAAACATCTGGGTCACACAAACCGTCTCGACCGAAGCGATACAGGTGACGAACGACGCTTTTTCAAATCAAGACCCGATCTGGTCGCCAAAGGGCGATGAGCTTGCCTTCTTTTCGCAAAAGGGCAACATCGCGGACGGCAAAGGAAACGCAACCGGCGTGTGGCGTGTTTCGGCGCTCGGCGGCACGCCGAAATCGGTTGGGCCTGTCGCGGACGGCAGCTTTCAGCTTCGCCGCTGGGCCGCGAGCGGAAAGATCTATTACCAGTCCAAAGGCGACCTTTATGCAATGGAGGTTGCGTCGGGCGTGTCTCAGAAAGCGACTTCGTTTGACCCGCAAAAAGGCAAACTGATCTGGGCGAGCATCTCACCCGACGAAAAGACGCTTGCATTTATCATCCAAAAAGACACCGCATGGGAGCTTTTCACAAGCGACCCGACGGCCGCAAATCCGACGTCCGTAACCAAGGGCACGGGCGAGATCAGTGATGGTGTCGCGTGGCTGCCGGAGAAAGAGCGTTTTTATTACAGCGCGTCGGTTGACGGCGTCTTTCAGGTGTTTGTTGCCGGTTCGGGAACCCCGACCCGCCTCACATCGTCCGAGACTGACAGTATTGTCGTCGATGCTGCTCCGGATGGCAGTTCGGTAATTGTCAGCTCTGCCAAGGAGGAATCGACCATCTGGCGTGTTAACGTCAGCGACAAGGCCGAGTCGCCCGTCTCACGAAACGTCAATTCCGAACTGTGGCCCGACGTCTCGCCGGACGGCCAAAAGATGGTCTTTCAATCGGCAAAAAATCTCAGCCGCGGCAACAAGCTGCTCGACAGCTCAATACTTGTCAAAGCATTAAAATCTCGTGACGATCCCGCAACCACGATCAGCGAGGCAGGCTTTCTACCGGCGTGGTCGCCTGACGGTACGGCGATCGCGTTTATGCGAAAGTCGGGCGATGTACCTGAGCTGATGGTCGCGAACCCTAATGGCGGCGGCGAGCGAAAGCTGGCCGCTGGCGGGATACCGATGGCCGGATATTCGGTCTCGCCGTATAACCATATTCAGACCAACGCTTTTGCGTGGTCGCCGGACAGCTCGCGTATCGCGTACATTTCGAACAAGAATGGAGCTCAAAATGTGTGGACGGTAAATGTTCGCGACGGGTCAGAAGCTGCGTTGACCTCAAACACTGATAGCGGACTGACTTATGCCTGTCCGATCTGGTCATCCGACGGGAAACGCTTAGCGATCTCGACCAAAAAGGACACCTCGGCCGAGGGCGGAAAAAAAGCACTTGGTTTAGGCATTATCGATACCGCAACGGGACAAACGACGAGCTTTTACGAAACCGCCCTCTCAATGCGGTTGATAGGATGGACGGCGGATGAAAATGGGCTTATTATTGCGGAGTCGGAAAAGACGAGTGGTTTGCCGCCCGAGACAGTATTAAAAAAGGTAGCGACTGGTTCAGCGAGCGGTTCGGAGATATCTAGGCTAAAGAACGCCTATTATTATAATATTTTCGTGTCCAACGATAGAAAATGGGCCGGATACGTCGCACGCAACGAGGATAGAGACGATGTCTGGATGATCGCGACATCTGGCGGCGACGCCAAACGACTGACGAATAACAACGATTCCGGGCAGTATTTTTCCCGCCTCGCCTGGCTGCACGATGGCAGCACCATCATGTTTGGAAAGCAAACGCGGTTTAGTCTGCTTTCGATGCTCACGACCAGCAATTGAGAAAATGGAGAAAAATATGACCAAGAAAATGACGTCGATGCTTTTTACGTTCGTGTTTCTTTTGACCGTCACAACCGTCGCCTTTGGCCAGTGTGATAAGAACCCTGACAGCCAGATCGTGGCTGACATTTATGCCGGCATTAAGGGTGATAAAGGGCTCGCCTCACAGATCTCTCATATCAATGTGATCTCTACTAACGGTGCCGTTAAGCTGCAGGGCTGGGCTAACGATCAGTCGTCATACGACAATGTCAACGAGATCGCCCTGAACACAAACTGCGTAAGGCTCGTCAACGCTAGAGACTTTCGGCAAACACCACCTGCGGCGGGCGACAGCTTTCGTTCGGGCCCTGCGGGTTGTGCAGCTGGAACAAAACCCTGCGGCGATATCTGCATCCCCGAAGGCGACGCATGTAACCTCGGCGGATTTTTGGGCAAAGAATCAGCTTTCTTTAGGTTTGATACTAATTTTTTCCTTGGTATGACCGCCCCCGATAATTCCTGCGGATGACCGCGTAACGGCTAAAGTCGAGTCTCCCAATTTTTCTTATGAAAAAATGCCCGCAATGCGGACGAGAGTACGACGTAACAATGATGTTCTGTCTCGATGACGGAACAGAGCTGCTGTATGGCCCGGCCGCGTCAGAACCACCTGCGGTAGCGGGTGGTTTGAGTCAGTCATCAGACAACTATTCTGAACCGGCGACGGCGATCCTATCCGGGCTTGGAGTCCCGCCTTTAGGCGGCTCTTCGTCTGAGTCGCCTACGGTGGCTCAGGTTCACACGACGGATCAGACTGCTATTCTTCAACCACCCGCTACCGCAGGTGGTTCTGACTCGTCGGAGAAGCAGAGCTTCTCCGCAAATAGAGCGGCGAAGCCGCTCATCGCGGTTGTTGCGGCGGTGATCCTTGCTGTCGGCGGGTTCTTTGGCTACAAATACTTTTCACCGGCCAAACAGATCAATTCCATCGCCGTGATGCCGTTTGAGAATAGGAATTCGGATGCCGACACGGATTATTTGTCTGATGGTTTGGCGGAATCGGTGATCTTTCGGCTGACGCAGATCCCTGATCTGCGGGTCAGCCCGACGAGTTCGGTGATGCGTTACAAAGGAGCATCGACTGATGTTGCCAAGATCGCCTCCGAACTTGGCGTAGATGCGGTGATGACCGGACGCCTTACCAAGCGGGGCGACAATCTGAACATCACGGTCGAGCTTGTCGATGCCCGCACGAACAAGTCGCTGTGGGGCGAGCAATATGAACGGAAACTGTCGGAATTATTGACAACCCAACGCGAGATCGTCACCGAGATCGTGGGCAAACTGCAACTAAAACTGTCGGGCGAAAGCGAGCAAAAACTGGCAAAGAAATACACCGACAACAACGAAGCCTATCAGCTTTATCTACAAGGCCGTTTTCTTTGGAATAAGCGAACTGGTGCATCCTTGAAACAAGCGGTCGAATTTTATAAGCAAGCCATCGAGAAGGATCCAAGATTCGCTCTCGCGTATGCCGGATTAGCCGACGCCTACGTTCTGTTTCCCGATTGGGCGGATGTCAGACCAAAAGATGTAATGCCGCAAGCCAAACAAGCGGCGCTTAAGGCTCTCGAACTTGACCCGAACTTGGCGGAAGCACACAGTTCGCTAGCGTTGATCAAACTCTACTACGAGTACGATTGGGCTGGTGCGGAGCAAGGATTCAAAAGGGCAATCGAGCTAAACCCAAAATATCCGACCGCCCGGCAATGGTACGCAAATTTGTTAGCCTCCGCGGGCCGAACGGACGAAGGGTTGAGAGAATATTCAAAGGCCGCCGAACTCGACCCGTTCTCAAAGATCATCATCTGGAATTTGGGAGACGGTTACCTATATGCCGGGCGATATGATGAGGCGATAGCTCAATACCAGAAGGTCTTTGACTTGTTCTCGGATCACCGGGTCTATGTATACATTGGGGATACTTTTGGGGCACAAGGAAAATACCAACAGGCTGTCGAAGCGTACTTGAAAGATTATAGGCTTGCTAATGAGATCAAGCCCGAAGAGATCCAAAAATTGAGGGAATCTTACTATAAAGGCGGTTGGGAAACTTTCGGACGCACGATGCAGGAGATCGAGGTAGGCCGTCTAGTTGCCAGACAGGTAACTGATCCAAATGCACATGTTCAGCCAATCGAGTTTGTTTATGCTTACTGTCACGGAAAAGACAAAGATAAGACGATCGAATACCTGAACAAGGCATACGAAGAACGTTCGGCAGATCTGCGTTTGCTAAAGATCGACGTTCCGTTCGGCTTCTTGAGAGACGACCCGCGATTTAAGGAATTGGTCAAACGAGTCGGGATCCCGGAATAGAAATAAAACTGTAAAAGTAAGGCGGCTTGTGATAAAGTAAGGAATTGAGAGGTGCTTATGCAGAGCAACGCAAAAATAACGAGCAAGGGCCAGATAACGATTCCACTAAAGGTCCGAAAAGCGCTTGGTGTGAAAGAAGGCGATAGATTGGTCTTTGAGCAGGATAACGGACAGATGGTTGTAAGACCCGAAAAGCGTGAGAGTCGTTTGGCAAAATATGCAGGAATCGGAAATCCCGGTATTGGCAAAGGCCGCCAAGCGGTCATCGACTACGTGCGTAGTTTGCGTGATACGGAATGATATCTGCGATCGACACAAACATAATAGTTTCGTTGTGGGATGCCGACGAGCAGACATATCTACCGGCACTCGGTATGCTCGAAACCGCGAAATTGCGTGGCGGTCTGGTGATCTGCGGAGCAGTATTCGGAGAGTTGCTTGCCGGTCCAACTCGCACCGAATTGTTTATCGACGATTTTCTGAACGATGTCGATATTGCGGTAGATTGGGCAAGCAGTGAGAAAATCTGGCGTACTGCCGGAGTAGCGTTTCAAAAATATGCCGTTCGGAGGCGTCGTACCGGGGCCGGTGATCCGCGACGTATTTTGACAGATTTTTATATCGGTGCTCACGCGCTTTGCAATGGGTATTGCCTGTTAACGCTCGATGACGGCATCTACCGTACGGCTTTTCCAAAATTGCAATTATTACAGGTCTGAGGACTAAAACATTATGCCAACCATCCGAAACGAAACCGAAAGAACAAAATTGATCGAGCGTCTCAATAAGCTCACTGGCGACGAGACGCCCGTGTGGGGCAAGATGACGGCGGACCAGATGATGTCGCACCTTGTTCAGGGCGGCGAGTTGCCTTTTGAGGCGACCCTCTCGGATAAAAGCACGTTTGCATCGCGAACGTTTATCAAGCCGCTCATTTTGTACGTCCTGCCGATGCCGAAAGAGGTTAAGGTGAGTGCGGATTTTGATCAGCAGGCGGATGGACGCAAGCCTGTGGAGTTTAATGCCGATCGCTCAAAGCTCATCGAGCTAATGAACAAATTGGGCGATCTGCCCGTCGATAGCGATTGCAAGTATCACCCGATGTTTGGCAAAATGACGGCGAAAGAATGGGCGTTGATCGCCCACAAACACATCGACCATCACCTAAAACAATTTGGCGTCTAGACACAAAAACGCGGCCCGTGTGATCGCACACGAGCCGCAAGTCTTTTCGACTATATGGAGAAGAGTGGTTAACTCTTGGTGGGAACCTGCATTGGCCCGGGCAAAGCCAAAACTTTATTGATTAACAAGCCTCATGCGTCCGTCGGCGAGCCGGATCGCGACCGGGTTCGGTTCGTACACCGCAAGCGGACGCGAAACTTTCTGTTCCATCTTGGCGGCGGTTGAGTTGTTCACGCGTTTGTAGTTGCGTGCAAAACTGCCGTCTGAGATCTGGGCGTAACGTGCCGTAATGCGGCGGACGTATTCGCGGGTCTCTTTATACGGCGGTATGTTGTTGCCGTATTTCATCACCGCTCCCTCGCCGGCGTTGTAACCCGCGAGAGCAAGAGCCATGTCCTGGCCAAACATATCCAGCAGCATACGCATATATTTGATACCGCCCTCAATGTTCTGTTTGGGGTCGTAAATATTGGTCACGCCCAGTCGACGAGCGGTCCCGGGCATGAGCTGCATCAAGCCCGACGCGCCTTTGTGTGACAGAGCTTTGAGCTTGAACGAAGATTCCTGGTGCATCTGTGCGTAGATCAGCAACGGGTCGATGTCATATCGACGGCTCGAATCAACGATGTACGAATCGATCGTCGCATCGCCCGTCGTAAAGCCTTTCATGCCCGACGAAGAGCCCATTGAGATCCTCGCCCCGCCCTTGCTCGCGGCGTTTGCGATCTCGCGTTCGGCATAGCCGTCCGATACGTTCATGCGCGTTGAGCGGTTTTGTTTGGCAGGAGTTGCCATCGCGGTTGGCTGGACGAACTGCTTGCTGTTGGAGTTGTATTTTGCGTTTACAACAGTCGCTTTGTTGTTGTTCTTAGAGACAGTGGCGGTTTTAGATTTTGCACCGACCGGCACAAAATCCGGGCGGATGACCGTCACACCGCGTGAGGTGTCAAAATTGTCAAAGAAACGCTGGCGTTCCTGTGAAAAAGCGGGGAGAGCTGCGAGTAAGCTGAGGATGATCGTAAGGTAGGCTTTTTTCATATTGGTTGGATTGACAGACGGGTATCTACACGATGGATCGGGCATTTGCCGGCGTTCCATCGCCTAAGTAATAGAAATGTATAAGTGGAAAGTGTTTCCACAAAATACAAAAATATTTAACAATGTTGTGCGACTGTGGTCGGTGGTCAGTGCTCAGTGGTCAGTGTTAGAATGTTTTCATACTGACAACTGACCACCGACAACTGACAACTAACGGAAATGCTTTACGTCTCGCAGATACTCAATCGCCCCGTCTTTGACGCCCGCAATGAAAAGATCGCGGTTATCAAAGATGTGCTCGTGCGCTATGGCGACGAAGAGTATCCGCCGGTCATCGGGTTGGTCGCGCGTTACCGCCGCCGCAACTTTTTTATGCCGAGCCGCGATTTTACCGATCTGGGCTTGCACGGCGCGCGGATGACCTCGGCGATATTGGACCTTACGCCGTTTATCCGCCGCGATGGCGAGGTGCTGCTTGGTAAGGATGTGCTCGACAATCAGCTGATCGATGTTGACGGCAAACGCGTTGTGCGTGTGAATGATGTGCAGTTGATCGTGACGGGCGAGGACTGGCGCGTGTCGGGAGCGGATGTTAGCTTGCAGGGATTTGTCCGGCGCCTGATGCCGCAGGGATTTTTTGGCAGCGACCGTGTCGTCGAGGTCATCGATTGGGCCGACGTTGGTTATCTCGCGACCGATACGGCGACGGTGACGGTGCAGCTCAAATCTTCGAAAGACAAACTTTCGCGGCTTCACCCCGTCGAGATCGCCCAATTGGCAGAATCACTATCGCCGATCCACCGGACCGAGGTTGTCGAAAGCCTCGATGACGAGATCGCGGCTGACACGCTTGAGGAGATGTCCACCGAGGCGCAGGCCCGCATTCTCGAAGACATGGACGAGGAACGCGCCGCCGACATTCTCGAAGAAATGTCGCCCGACGACGCCGTCGATGTGCTGGATGAAATGGACGACGAGAAATCGGAGCAGCTGTTTGCCCTGATGGAAGACGACGAAAAAGCCGATGTCGCCGAGCTGATGCATTTTGACAACGACACGGCAGGCGGTCTGATGACGACGGAGTTTGTGGTTTTTCCGAAAGAGTTGACTGTCGGTGAGACGATCCGCAGTCTTCGCGAAATGGCCGAAACGCCAAACATGATCTATTACATGTACGTTGTCGAAAAGGCCGATTCGTGGAAACTTTGCGGGCTGATCAGCCTCCGGTCGCTGATACTCGCCGACCCGACGAAGAAACTTTCCGAGGTGATGCGTAGCGAGTTCCGTTTCGCACATCCGTCCGAATCTGCCGAGGATGTCGCCCAGACCATCGCCGAATACAACCTGCTCGCCCTGCCCGTCATCGACGACGAAGGCGACATCGCCGGCATCGTCACCGTCGATGATGCGATGGAAATTCTCCTGCCAAAAAATCTACAGCGACGCCTGCCTCGATTATTCGGATAGTTGTTTTGCGTAGGGAACTTCGTTCATTTCCTGATCCCACTGATCAGCACGACATCACGGGTACTTGTTCCGCGGGCGATAACAAGTTGTTTCCCATCGCGGGAGAGATCGAATGAACTTATTTCTTCATTCGTTAAATTTGTGAGTTGTTTAGGGTTGCCGCCGTCGATCGGCTGTAACCAGATGTTTCCAACGCCGGCTTTATTGATTATGTAAGCGATCGAGCGTCCGTCAGGCATCCAGCGAAATCCGAAGCCCGGCTTATCAAATGTTTTTACCGGTTTGCCGCCCGTCGCCGGGATGATCGCAAGTTTAGGTTCGGAGTTCGGGTCATCAAACCAAACACAAGCGAATTGCGTCCCGTCCGGTGAAAATACCGGCCCCATCGACTGCATGTCGGTCAACTGAACAGGTTGTCCGCCGTCTATACCGACCTTCCAGATCCTTGTTGCATCCGTTCCTGTTGTATAAATGACCTCCTGGCCATTTGGCGAAATACTCAGCTCAATGCTGTTCTCTGTGGTCAATTGCTTCGGATCACCGCCGTCAATATTCATTCGCCAGATATTCGCCGCTCCGCTTTGAAGCGAAATGTAAACAACATATCGCCCGTCCGGCGAAACTGCGGGTATATCAGCGAGACTGTTTGAGGTTAACCGTTTTGGGTTTCCGCCAGACGCATCGGCGAGATAGATATCCGAGGTGTCGCCTGAAAATCGGGTGTAAACCAATTTCCCGTCGGGTGTCCATTGCGGAGAATAATTTGGATTGCTCCCCGAGGTTACTTGTGAGGGCCGATCGGGATCACTGACGGGAACTGTCCAGATATTGCTAGTCAGCACAATCTGCACCGTTGCTAAAATACTGGAATCTGCCGTCAGGCTGATCGAATTATACGTATTAAGATCGTTGGATATCTTTCTGGCTTCACCGGAAGGGTAAGATATTTGCCAAAACTGTAATGGTTGATTTACTTTCTCGGTGGCAAGGGTCAGAAGACTTTTGCCATCCGGCAGCCACTCCCAAACCGCATAGTTAAAAAATTTGCGCTTTTCAAACTGAGTTATCTCGCCAGTGGCGACAGAGACTGTCGAAAAGACCCAGTTGCGTGGGTTATTCGTGCCGGTCCAGAGTGCGATCGTCTTCCCGTCGGGTGACCAGCGCGCACGGCTGCTGGCCATCTCATCATTCCCTTTTAGCTTTAACAATTGACGCGGTTCGGTGCCGTCAGCGTTGGAGATCATCAGGAGCGTCTCGTCATTAGCTCGGTCTTCGACCCCGTAGGTGATCTGCTTTCCATCGGGCGAAAAACTGATCCCACCGCTGATGCCGCTGATCAGCTTGCGAGCAGGCCCGCCCAAGACCGGCATCTGAAACAACGCCCCAGTGAACGCATCCCCAGTCGCCGTGTAATACAAATAATTACCATCACGCGAAAAGGCAAGTCCCTGATAGTAGAGGTCACCAGGCGGCACGATCTGGGTATTGCTGTCAGGGATAGCTACCTGTTTGAGCCAAAGACTCGCTTTCTCGCCGTCGTAGACCGAATAGACAAGCCACTTGCCGTCCGGCGAAATTGCAACTTCCCCGACCTTCCCGGAATCGGTGACCTTCGTGATCTTGGCCGATTCAAAGGAAAGGGTTATCGGCCCGCTGCCGCTGTATTTGTAGATACCAAATCCGATACCCGCCATCGCCAAAACGGCGAGCGATAGGAGCCAGTACTTACCTCGTTTTACCTGCGTTACGAGATACTCGGCACTCGACATCTGCTGCGGCATGCTGTTTTGCGTCGATATCACGCCGGAATGGATAGCCGTCGCGTTTTCGCTGATCTGGGCCGTGCCGACGTTGGACGAGCCGGTCGTTTGCGGCATGTGTGAGCGTTCTAGCTCCTCGGAAAATTCGAGTTCGCGTTTGAGATTTTTTACATCGAGCAGCAGGTCTTTGACCGTCTGATACCGCTCATCGGTCGGTTTTTGCAATGACTTGCGAACGATCCGCCGAAGTTCCGAAGGCGTGTCATCCTCGAGCGGCAGCGGTTCTTTTGTAAGGATCGCGGCTATCGAGTCGCTCGTTGTTTCACCGGCAAAAGGCGTCTGTTTGGTGAGCATTTCGTACATCACGACGCCTAGGCTCCACACGTCTGACCGGGCGTCGGTTTCCTTGCCCCTGGCCTGCTCCGGCGACATATAAAAGACCGTCCCCATCACAACGCCCGGCCGAGTGTTGACCTGGGCACGCGTAGCGTCCTCAGAATCAGCGGAACCTGCCGGCGCAGCTACCAGTTTCGCCAGTCCAAAATCCAGGACCTTAACGATCCCGTCATCACGGAGCATTATGTTTTCGGGTTTGATGTCGCGGTGCACAATACCGGCGTTGTGTGCAGCGTTGAGCGCCGCAGCGACCTGCATCGCAACGTCCAGCACTTCGCGCAAGGTCATCGACCCGCCGCGCAGACGGTCGCGAAGCGTCTCGCCCTTGATCAGCTCGGTCGCGATAAAGCGCGAATTCTCAAACTCGCCGATCTGATAAACGGTGAGAATGTTTGGATGATTGAGCGCGGACGCGGCTTTGGCTTCCTGGATAAATCGCCGGACGCGGTCCTCGTTTTTGGCAACGTCTGACAGGAGTACCTTTAGCGCGACCTGACGCCCGAGCTCAGTGTCCTCGGCAAGATACACCTCGCCCATACCGCCCTCACCGATCTTTGAAACGATACGGTAATTGCTGAACGAACCCCCGATCTCTATCTCTCCGGCCATATTGTTAATAACTGAAAATAACGGTGTTACAAGTTACTACGAAATCAGCGTCGATTGGAATCTTACGACCGTGGACAGCGTTTGTCCGTAGCTCGTTATTCCGGAATCCCGACTTTCCTGACCAATTCCTTAAATCGCGGGTCGTCTCGCAGAAACTTAAATGGTGGATCGACCTTGAGTTCGGCAATTTGCGGTTCGCGTTGCTCATACGCTTTGTTTAGGTATTCAAAAGTCTTATCTTTGTCTTGGAGTCGGGCATAGTTGACTGCAATTCCCATACTCGGCAGATAAGCATTTTTATCTTTCTCCAGATTTGATCTCTGACCGTCCAAGCGAATTTCTAACTCTTTTTGTCTCCAACCTTTATAACCGTCTTTTTCAAAAGCTAGCTGGAAGCTTTTAATAATTTCCGGGCTTAAGCCAAAGATTCTAGCTAGGATAAGGCTTTGCTCAAAGGCTTCCGAATTCATACCCTTTTCATAATAAGCGGTTGAGAAGTTAGTGCGAAGAATTGCGGCATCCGGGAACAATTCGACGGTTTTCTTATAATGAGAAATTGCTTCGTCTAACTTCCCTCCAATTAAAAATACCCTTCCCTTAGTGTTATTAAGGATCATCGCCAATGGATCGAGTTCCAGTCCTTTATTTATCTCCAATAGTGCTTGGTCGCCATTTCCCTGATAGTAATAGACCTCCGACAGCCATTGATAGGCGGACGGATACTTCGGGTCGAGTTCGATTGCTCTCTTTAGTTCTCTCTCGGCTCCCTTAAAATCATAGTCATAGTTGAGCAATATCTGACCGAGCGAAGCGTGGGCTTCTGCCAGATTCGGGTCAATTTCGAGAGCTTTTTGTGCCGACTGTTTTGCCAACGGCATATATTCACTTGGTCTGAACCTGCCGTAATACGGCATCAATGCCAATGTGTCGGCAAGCCCCGTGTGGGCGAGTGCGTAGTTCGGGTCAGCGGCGATCGCTTGCTGGAAATATTCTCTGGCTTTTCGAAAGTCCGCAGTAGTTCGTTTGTTCCAATGAAAACGCCCTTTTAGGTAAAGCTGCTGTGCTTCGGAACTGGCCGTGTTGGTCTTGCTCACTCGCTCCTGTTCGGTCGCCGTTAATTTCAAACGAAGTTTATCCGAAACGGCTTTGGCGATCTCGCTCTGGAGTGTTACGAGGTCGGACTGTTTGCGATTGTATGTATCGCTCCAGATCACGTCCTGAGTTTGCGTATTGACCAATTCTAAACTCAATTTCAGATCATCACCGCGTTGCGAAACTCTGCCGAGCAAAACAGCTTGCACCTTTAATTCTTCACCAATCTTCTGCGGCGAAGCCTCTTTGCCCTTGTAATAAAATACCGTGCTTCTCGCTTTGACCGACAAATTTGGAATATTCGACAAACTGCTGATCAAAGTTTCCGTCATACCGTCGGACAGATATTCGACGTCAGCATTGCCGCTCTCATTAACAAACGGCATCACGGCGATCGATTCGATCTGTTTGGCAGGTGTGACGTATCGATATCCGAAAAATCCTCCCAGAACGATGACCGCGAGGGCGACGGGTGCAAAGAGCAGCCGCTTATCGAATCCTTTTGTTTTTGGAACTTCGGTGATACCGGACGGCAGAACAGCGGTTTGCTCGGTGGTGTGAATAAACGCCGCCGTCTGCCCCTCGTCGCCCCGGAACCCAGTCGCTACGGCTCCCGGTTCTGACAAGATCGCCGTCGCGGGTTCATCGCCTCCGCTGGCCGTCGCCGGGCCAAAGAGCAGCTCCGACCCGTCATCGAGGCAAAAGCTCATCGAATCGTCATTGTAGTCTCGTCCGCATTCAGGGCATCGTTTCATAGCCTGTATTCTAAAGGAGTGCTGTTCGGGGGAATTATAGCATCGAAACAAAAGATCTTAGCCATATTTGCAGGCTGCCGCATCCAAAGAGAACGAAACCATTTATTTTGCTGGTGCGTATTTTAAAAATACTTGTGCCGGGCATCGGGAGATTGTTAAACTAGGGATACATTTTTAGATCGAAAGGAGAGACTATTATGAAACGAGCTATTTTACTGTTCACGGCGATGATGGTGTTTGCGGTTGCGGCAAGTGCGCAGAGCATCGCTATTGGCGCGACGATGGAAAATTTTTCGCTGCCTGACGGTACCGGAAAGATGCAGACGCTCGACGGGCTAAAGGGCAAGAATGGAGCGGTCATTATGTTCGTCTCGTCGCAGTGTCCGGTCGTTAAGTCCTATAACGAACGTATGAACGAGATCGCCGCCGATTACGCTGCCAAAGGCATCGCCTTTATCGGCATTAACTCCAACGTTGGCGAGATCGAAAAGACAGAGGCGAAACCGGTCGGCTGGGTCAAGGATCATATTGCCGCAACCTATAAATTTACCGTTTTGTTCGACAAGGGCAATGTTTTTGCCGACAAGCTCGGTGCGACAACAACGCCCGAGGCATATTTTGTCGATGCCAAAAACGTCCTGTTGTATCACGGAGCGATCGACAACGACAGATCAGGCAGCAACATCACCACAACGTATTTGCGTACGGCATTTGATTCGGCCCTGGCCGGTAAAAAGATCGAACGCACATCGGCAAATGCTTTTGGCTGTACGATAAAGCGCGTCGAGAAGTGAGAAGATCTTCGATGATTCTCACGACAATAACAAGAGCGGTGCTGGTCGCCGCTCTTGTTGTCATTGCGTCTCAAACCGGGAATGCTCAAAAGCCTACGAAAGGAAAAAAACCCGTTTGGGATGGGCCAAAGGTAACACAGATCGACATCGACGGGCTCAAAAAACTGCTCAAACCGAACGGCAAGCCTGTGCTGATCAACTTTTGGGCGACGTGGTGCGACCCTTGCCGCGAAGAGTTTCCTGATCTCGTAAAGCTCGATGCTGCCTACAAAGGCAAGATCGATTTCTACACCGTCTCGCTCGACGATCTCGCGGATATCAAGACATTTGTCCCAAAGTTTCTCGGTGAGCAAAAAGCCGAGATGCCTGCCTACCTACTCAAAACCCCTGACGACAGCGCGGCCATCGCACTCGTCTCAGCCGAGTGGACCGGCAACCTGCCGCTGACCATTCTCCTAAAACCCGACGGCACGACCGCATATCTCAGAAAAGGCATTGTAAAATACGCGACCATAACTGCCGAGATCGACAAACTCATTGCGGCGGATACGAAGCCGACTACGACTCAATAATCCAACTTGTAATTGCACCTATCAGAGCCGTTGCGCTAGTATCATGAATGCAACAGAATTGCATCTACATCACTGGAGGGGATAATGTTTAGAAATATCGAAGATTTTCAAACCGCATGGAGCTACGAAGCCGAGATGACGGGCAAGACCATGCTCAATTTGACCGACGAATCGCTCAAAACCAAAGTCAATGAAGACGGCCGCACGCTCGGCTATTTGGGCTGGCATTTGGCAATTACACTTGGGGAAATGTTGGGAAAAGTAGGTCTAACGATAGACGCTCCGGCTGAAGATGCCGAATGTTCGACGAGCGCCGCCGAGATCGCCCGGCTATATGGAATCGCCGGAAAATCGGTAGGTGAAGAGGTGGAAAAAAACTGGACCGCCGAGACTCTGCTGATCGAGGACGATATGTACGGTGAAACGTGGTCGCGCGGAAACACGCTCTTTTATATGATCGCCCACCAGGCACATCATCGCGGGCAGATGACCGTCCTAATGCGTCAGGCAGGCTTGCGGGTTCCGGGCATCTACGGCCCCGCGAGAGAAGAATGGGCCGCATTTGGACAAGAGCCTCTGCCGTAACCCTTCGCAAAAATTTCGTCGTATTTACAAAGAGTTTATGACTTCGGATTTGAATTGAGCGTCCGAAACGCATAAACTCTTTTGTTTATTTTAGGCAGTTTATTTACATCTAATGACCGCTATTACCGCCGAGATCGTCGAGCAGCACGGGCTGAAAACTGACGAGTACGAAAAGATCAAAACTCTCATGGGCCGCGAGCCCAATCTGACCGAGCTTGGCGTTTTTAGCGTGATGTGGTCAGAGCACTGCTCGTACAAATCTTCGCGCGTTCATCTCAAACGACTGCCCGTTACCGGCCCTCGTGTCATCGTACCGCCGGGTGAGAATGCCGGTGTCGTCGATATCGGCGACGACTGGTGCGTTGCGTTCAAGGTCGAGTCGCACAATCATCCAAGCTTTATCGAACCTTTCCAAGGTGCCGCAACAGGTGTGGGCGGAATCTTACGTGACGTCTTTACTATGGGTGCAAGGCCGATCGCCGCGATGAACTCTTTACGATTCGGCCCGCTTGCTGATGCCAAGCATGGCTCCCGTAACCGCTCGATCCTCAAAGGCTGTGTCGAGGGCATTGGCCATTACGGCAATTGTTTCGGCGTGCCTACGGTGGGCGGCGAGGTCGTTTGTGATGAGAGCTATTCGTTAAATCCGCTCGTCAACGCCTTTGCCCTTGGGCTTGTCCGCAAGGATCAGATCTTTTTTGGCAAGGCGTCCGGCATCGGGAATCCCGTACTTTACGCGGGAGCAAAAACGGGGCGCGACGGTATCCACGGTGCAACAATGGCGTCGGCGGAGTTTGACGACGAAGCTCTCGAAAAACGCCCGACTGTTCAAGTCGGCGATCCTTTCCTCGAAAAACTTCTGCTCGAAGCCTGTCTCGAAGCAATGCGCTCCGGTGCGATCAAAGGCATTCAGGATATGGGAGCGGCGGGTCTGACGTCTTCGTCGGTGGAAATGGCCGCCCGTGCCGGCACGGGACTCGAGATCGACCTAACACTCGTGCCGCAGCGGGAGACGGGCATGACAGCTTACGAAATGCTCCTCAGCGAATCGCAAGAGCGAATGCTAATAGTCGCCCGCGAGGGCCGTGAAAAAGAGGTTGTCGAGATCTTCGCGAAATGGGATCTCGATTGCGTTGTCATCGGCAAAGTCGTCGAAGGTGATCGGCTCAAGATCGTGCATAACGGCGTGCTCGAAGCCGATCTGCCGGTGCTTGCGCTGACCGATGAAGCCCCGAAATATAACAGGCCGATGTCAGAACCCCCTGCGTCAGCGGGGAGCCAGTTCGTCAGTGGTTCTGCAACAAACTGGCCGCCCGCTCATGCAGGCGGTTCCGACTTGGGACAAGCCCTGAAAGAACTTTTAGCAAGTCCGAACATCTGCAGTAAGCGCTGGGTCTACGAGCAATACGACACCATGGTCCGTACCAATACAGCGATCACCCCAGGTGCGGATGCGGCGGTTGTTCGGGTAAAGGAAACGCGGCGTGCGATTGCGATGTGCCTCGACGGTAACGGTAAATTTACCGCGATAAACGCATACGAAGGCGCAAAACTAGCCGTCGCGGAATCCGCCCGCAATGTAGTTTGCGTCGGAGCTAAGCCGATTGCCGTCACCAATTGCCTAAACTTTGCCTCACCCGAACGCCCTGAAGTAATGCGTTCGTTTTCGGACGTGATCGACGGAATGAAAGAGGCGTGCGAGGCGTTTGAAACGCCGGTTGTTTCGGGCAATGTGTCGTTTTATAACGAAACCGACGGCCGCGGCATTTTACCAACGCCAGTGATCGGTATGGTCGGCCTGATCGAAGACACGCGAAAATTGGTCACGCACGGCTTTAAGAAAGAAGGCGATATAATTGCGGTTCTTGGAGGCACCCGTGATGACCTTGCCGCAAGCGAATACGCTCAAACAATAGCCGGACTCTCGACCGATCAGCTGATCGCAAACGGCATTTGTCCGACGGTTGATCTCGATCAGGAAAAACTGGTTCAGGGGACGCTTCTCAAGCTGATCGACCAATGCCTGATCAATTCAGCCCACGATTGCTCGGACGGCGGCCTTGCCGTGACCATCGCTGAGAGTTGTTTTTCATCGCTCGGCCGCGACGCCATCGGAGCCGAGATCGCCCTGATCGACCGCGAACTGTCACACGAGACTGACCTTTTCGGCGAAACGCCGTCACGCATCGTCATCAGCTTTGCCCGCGAAAACGAACCGAAGATCCGTGAATTGGCCGGCGACTGTCCGATGACCGAGCTTGGTTGGGTCACCGGCGACACTCTGAACATCTCGATCAATGGCGAAGCAGTTGTCTCATCCGCGATCGGCGATCTCGAATCCGCATGGCGCGATGCACTGAAGAACCGTCTCGAAAGTTAACCCGTCCCCATGTCAGCCGGCATTTATCTACATATCCCGTTTTGCAAATCACGCTGTTCGTACTGCGATTTTGCAACAGATGTCTGGCGCAGTAGCGATGCTGTGAAGCGATACGTCGATGCGCTCTGTTCTGAAATTCGAGATTCGAAATTTGAAATTCGAAATTTGCCTGACACTATCTATTTCGGCGGCGGCACGCCGTCTTTATTGAACCCAGCCCAAGTAGAAAAGATCTTAGAAGCCATCAATTTGAAATTTGATATTTCAAACGACGCCGAGATCACGATGGAGATGAATCCG
>JBEBGA010000005.1:0-31579 GCA_040081695.1 Pyrinomonadaceae bacterium | reverse complement strand
GCCCGGCTCATCGACCCACATATCCATACTGTTAAACCTGATCTTCGGCACTTTTAGTACGGAACGGAAACCAAAGGTTTTCGTTTCGTAAATGCCGATCTCGGTCAGGCCTTTTTCCTCATCGATCATCGCTGCCCAGTATTCATTGGGCTTTGCGGCCTTTTGCAAGGCGCGATACGTCTGCTGAGCCGCAGGGCGAAACTCGCCGGAAGCCGGATTCGCGACACCGGTTGCCGGATCGACAAGCAGCAAGTTGTCGGGGTCGGGATCGGTCAGGGCCGTGTCTTCATCGTCCGAGCGGTAATAGCGATAGTCGTTGCGAATGACGAGGACCTTATTGATCGTCGCGATAAATGCTAGTGGATAGCTCTCGCCGTATCCTTCGAACTCGATCTGAACCTCTTTATTTGTCGTCAGATCGACACGAAAGATGGCTTGCCCTATCCGGTCATCCTGTTTGCTTACAAGTACCCAACGGCCGTTTGGCGTGATGACCGGATTACTGTAGCCTCCGTCGCGGATCTTGGTCAGCCGGCCGCGAACGACCTTAAACAAACCGTCGTCAGATGCTCGTATCTCCAGGTCGCCAAGTCGTGCTTTCCACTGTTCGCCCCCGGGCGGGACACCGAGCCCGTCCCGCATCGGCAAAAATTCGACCCCTGCGGGCTGCGATGTAACGCCCGCTACCTCGCTTCCCTCGATCTTGTACCACGCGTAGCCCTCATACCGGCGTTTTGCCCGCTGCTCGACCCGTTTGGCCTCGGCTTCTTCTGAATATTCCATCCCCGGTGCATTTTCGTCATCGGGGTCACCTTCGATATCTTTTTTGACCTTTTCACGAACCCCTTTTTCGCTCGCCGCAACCCTAAAATCCGCACCGTCTTTCCAAACGGCCACGGCGTTCAATTCTTCGGCTGCCAGCACGATCTCAAGCCCCGGTATCTCGCGGCTTAGACGGTATTTGAGCTTTGCAGGAGCTTGCTTGAGCCCTGCGAAATATTTATCCAATCCGACAAAAAACTCAAACTCGCCTCCGCCGCCGTATTCACCATCGGTGCCGGTCATATAGACCCGTCGACCGCCGACGCGGCTGAGCATTATCAGCTCTTTTGATGTGCAATAAGCACCTCCGCACGAGAGAAATGGCGGCAGTTCGTCAACCTTGTTATGAGCGAGATAGCCCTTGATCGCGTCAAACTCCTCGCCGCTCAGCGGCCGTTCACGATAACGCGAATCGTCCTCGTCCCAGCTAAACATCACACGGTTATCCTTATATATTCGGATGTAATTGCCGTCGTACGCATAGATGCCCAGTAGGTCGTCAGACTTTTTGACCTCGGCCTGGAGCTCTTTTTCCCCGGCAATGATCTGATCGTCATTACCGGCGCCCGACCAGCCGTTATAGAGCGAATTGTCGCCGAGGCTTTGATAAACGGCATAAAGGTATTCGTTGTAGGTGTCGGCAACGCCATCGACCGTAAACGCGCTACGGGCACCTAGGATCTTGGCTTCGTTAGGGTGACGTGCCAGCACGATAGCGCGTGCCTCCGGCGAATCTTCGGATTCGAGATAGCGCTCGGCTGCTGTTTGCAGTAGCGGATTGGGTGATTTGAGATTTTCGGCTACCTTTTGCACTTGCAGCGGCAGACGCAGCAATCTCGCACACGCAAAAAGAGCAGTTTTTGATTCGATATTGCCGGTGTCGAGTATGGTGTTGTAATCCGCCGAATCCTCTAGCAGACACGCCGATATGCCAAATGCCGTCGGTGTGCCCGTGCGAATATCAAATATATCGGTCGATTGTTTTTCACGCAGCTCTTTGCGCTGTCCGAGCAATCTGATGATCGTGTCGGTATCGGCAATGCCGCGTTTCAGGTCACGGAGCAGCAGCAGATTGATCGCTGCATTTTGCCACCGCAGTATCATGCGGCGATAAGCTGCGGCTAAAGGCTTGTCTTTCGTGTCGAGCGCGGCAATGCGATCAACTAGTCCTCGTGCTACCACATCGGGAATCGTGGGCGATTGCATCATTGTCCGGCCAAGACTTGCTCGGATCTCAGCCGGCGTCGGTGGACGTTTGCCCTCATTCTCGTAGGTTGTCGCGTAATTAGAGGCGACGGCATTGGCATTCGCGGCCAAATTCACCTCGTTGTCCATCTCGGTGCGGACGCCTTTGGCGGCGGTCTCAAGAGCATCAAGCTGTTCTGCAAGCGAAAATCCATTGCATTCCCAGATCGCGCTTACTACGATATCACGCTCATACGACATCGCCATCTCAGGCAAAATACGCCGAAGTGCAGGAACCGCACGCCCGTCCTTTTGTTTTGAAAGAGCGCCAACTGCCGCTGACCGCAAAGGGAAGACGATGACTGGAGCAGTGTTGGCGGAAACTGCGGTATTCGCCGGACGATTAGCAGTATTCGCCGCTGGCCTGACGGCATTTACAGCGGTGTTTGCAGCATTTGCCATTGCGGCCGATGCGGCGGCAAACTGTCGCTCATCAAGCACCTTCACCAGTCCCGGCACACTTTCCGGCACCTCGATCTCGTTGAGTTTTCTGACAAGAGTGCCGCGCGAATCATCGACGTCGTTCGCCCATTTTGGGTCTTCGAGCCACGGGATCAGGGCTTTGACGACCGCCGTATTGCCGCTGTTGAGTTGAGCGACAAGATTACGGACGGCATTGCCGCGAACCGTTGGATTGCTGCTACCCGCAAGCTCGATCATCTTTTCGACATATTTATCCTCGGGCGAATTGAGGATGAGCGTCGTCAGTCCGGTGTTCGTCTGGCCATTAACCACTAATTTAGAAAGCGTCTCATCGCCGAGCAGCGAAAAATACCATTCATCGCGGCCCGACCATTCTTTTTCCGTGACGAGAGCATCCATCGCTATATCGCGCATTCCGGGCATTGCATTTTTGTCTTCGACAAAAGCTTTCAGAGCGTCGCGGTATGTTTCGATATCGCTGGTCGAATTGGTGTCGAGAGCATGTCGGTACTGCGCCCAGGTCGCCAGCACCTTTGAGGGTTTTAACGAGCTGTCGCCAAGTAGGCGGTCGATGATCGGTTTTGCCCGGTCAAAATCGACACGAGCTAGCGCCAATAGCTCAGTTTGCCCCGTTACGGTTTCGCCGTTGTCGCCAACGTTCGATGTTTTGCGGGCCAGATCGCTGCTAAAATGTGGGCTGTTGTACGTCAGCCACTCTTTTATCATTCGCCGTTCTTCTTTATTAATGGCACCGCCGCTGCCTTCGCGGTCGTAGATCTCTTTAACAAAATCCGCTGACTTTAGATCCTTTAGAATGTTCAGATAGCTGGGTAGTAAAGCGGGCTTTTTGCTGATCTCTTTCATTATCCGGCTCTTAGCCTGATCAGATATCTCGGGCATGTAACGCAGATCCTGAGCCGAATTGTTTTGCCGCAGCCAGTAATCGAGTAGGTCTTCGATCGGTGCGTTGTCTTTTGGCGGGCTCGATTTGCTATAAAATTTCTCCTCGCGATTGTACATCGACATCGTCGGAACAAGCGGATTTGGCGGAGCCGGGGCAGGCAGCCGCAGCAAAAGCTCTACGGGATCGTCTTTTGCTGCCGTCGAACCGGAACCCGCGGACGTGTAAAACAAGAAGAAATAGCCGGCAAAAAGCAGACACAGGCAAAAGCCGGCTGCTCGCAAGGTTCGCTTTAGGTTTGCGGTCATAGCGGGATTATATTCTTTTCCTTTCACAAATCAATCATATTATCTGTTAATGTGTATTCGCTTTAATAGATGCGGACTTTAGAGGCTTTAACTATAATCAAAGTTCGCCGCGTTTTGCGAAAAAGAGCTAAGTGGACGAAAACTCATACTATTACAGGCTGACCGACAAGGCTCTGCAGTTATCGCTGTTGCTGCTTGCCCTTGCCGCACCGTTATCGATAGCCGGCACGCAGTTCGCATGGTCGCTGGCGATCCTGTTTTGGCTGATCAGGCTCGTGTTTGTCAGGCCAACGTTCAAAACCGATGGCATCACCATCGCGATCCTTGCATATGTCGGGTTGTCGCTCATCTCATCAATTTTTTCGTACGAGCCCCAGTTGAGCCTACGTAAGATGGTCGGCGTTTCGCTTGTGACCATTGTTTATCTCGTTGCTCAAAACATCCGCGATGCAAAAATGGTTCGGCGGGTGGTCGTGATCCTACTCATATCCGGCACGGTGGCGGCTGCGTATGCTATCGGAAAATTTGCCATCGGGATGAATCTAAAAGTGACAAAGCTCACCGCCGACAGCCCTTTGCGTGCCGCCGGTGTGCGAGAGGGTGACACGATAGTCAAAGCCAACGGTCAAAACGTTGCTTCACCTGACCAGCTTTTAGCGGCGGTGAGTAGCATGCCGGACGGCAATACGGCACTTAAGGTATATCGTTACGAGCTCTTTTATGATTACGAACTACCGGCGACGAAACAGCAGGACGATAGCATGGTGCGGTTCGGGATCGAATCCTGGTCGCGTGGGCGCGACGTGCGTGCGTCTGGTTTTTTTGGCCATTACACGACTTATGCCGAAGTTGTGCAGTTGCTTGCATCGGTCGTTCTTGGCTTGTTGATAATGGCTCCGGGCGGGCCTTTTGTCCGAAATCGTCTCTTGCTGGGTGTTGTACTTGCGGCGTTTAGCTTTGCACTTTTTTTGACAGTGACACGCGCTTCGTGGGCGGGTTTTATGATCTCGGCAGCGGCAATGGTGCTGATCGGTGCTTCGCGCAAAACAATTTTGATATGCGTTCTCTGCGCCATTCCGTTGGCCGCCGGTGGGCTCTATTATCTGCAGCAAAAGCGCAATGTCGCCTTTGTTGACACTGGCGACAACTCGACGACGTGGCGGATGACCGTCTGGCGTGAGGGCGTCGAGGTGCTTGTATCAAACCCCCGTCATCTTGCTATCGGTGTCGGGATGGAATCCATAGGTTACCATTGGCAGGACTGGGGAATGTTTGACAATGGAAAATTACCGCGTAGCCATTTGCATTCGTCACCGCTGGCTCTAGCCTTTGAGCGTGGTGTGCCTGTGCTTATCGTCTGGATCGTCTGGATGTTCTTGTATCTCAAAATGTTGTGGCGTGGCTTTCGCAGAGGAGATCTCGACTGGTTTGAACGCGGCGTTTTACTTGGGTCTCTAGGCGGCACCCTGGGGTTTCTCGCCGCCGGCATCGTTCATTTCAACTGGGGCGACTCTGAGGTCGTTATGGTATTTTTTCTGATCATGGGACTAAGTATGACGATCGTTAACAGCTCATCCGGCCGAGAGAAAATTGCCGGTTCCCGTGAATGAAGAAAATACTAATAGCCTCGTATTATTTGCCGCCGTGTAACATGATCTCGGCGGGGCGGGCTCAATCGTTCGCGGATAACTTTCACAAGCACGGGTTGTATCCGGTCATCGTTACGAGGCATTGGCAGGGCGATGAGATCTCGACCAAAGGTTACGAAAGCGAAAATTTGGCGCCTCCACTCGTAACCGAACACGATGGTTACAGGTTGATCCAACTGCCGTACCGTAAGCAGCTGGATCGGCCCTATCAGCGAGCTGTCATGAAAACAACGGCCGGGAAAAGGCTCTTATACACCGCACTATATGCGTCCGGGGCAGTTAATCCGAAATGTAATGCTTATGCTTGTTTTAAGGACTATTTAGATAGTTACCTGAGCGCAGATCCGGTTGATTACATCCTCGCAACCGGATTTCCGATGAATACGATCCGACTGGGAGCTTACCTTTCGAATAGGTTTAGCAAGCCATTTATCGCCGACTTTCGTGATCTCTGGGATAACGATCTTCTTTCAAAAACCGGCGTGCCATCGTCAGCAAAGCGGTTGCAAAATTTCTTTTACGAACATTACCTGCGGCGTTGGCTAGCTCCGGCACGGCTCATCACCGGGGTTAGTCAGCCGATAGTTGACGCGGCACGACGGCTTGCGCCGCATGCCAAGGGGATGGTCGTGACCAATGGTTTTGAAGCGAAACTCTTTGCTGACTTGCGACGAAACACTCCGCAACGATCCGACAAATTTGCCTTTTCCGTTATCGGAACGCTTCATCCAACCCAGGACCTCGCTGTAATGTTAGACGGCTTGAACCTGTTTCTTGCCAATAAGGATCTAAATGATATTGAGCTGAATTTTATTGGAACGGCCACGATTCCCGATGTTGGTAAACTCATCGAGGCCAAAATTCCGGCGATCTGTTTGAACATTACGGGACGGGTGCCCCGCAGCGATGCCCTCGAAATAATGTTGTCGTCTCATGTTTTATTCCATGCCGGATGGCCGGGCCATAGCGGGATCGCCTCGGGCAAACTCTATGAATATTTGGGGGCTCACCGGAATATTTTGATCGCTCCCAATGACCACGACGTAATGGAAAAGATCGTCACTGAAACCAACGCCGGCAAACTGGCCGATACGGCCGAGGAATTTGCCTCGATAATGAACGATTGGTTTGTGGAGTGGACGGAGACACGAAAGCTAGAATATTTTGGAGACGACGAAAAGATCGCCGGTTATGCGCGTGAGGAACAAGCAAAGAACCTAGCGCTGGAGATCCTGAAGATCTAGCAAGTCGAGTCGCCGGTCAGCCTTTAATAAGTGCGGCGGCCATCAATAGTTTCCAGTTGCGTGAGTTAAAGATGGTCGAGTTTTCGTCTATCGTTCGAACACTTTGCGCTGTATCGGGCTTGACGATCTTGCGACGCTCTAGTGTGCTTGCGGCATCGCCGATCATATCCAGCAATCGTGGATGACGCATCCATTGGCCTTGCGGCGGCTCGTAGCCGACCTTATCGGTGCGGGCAACGATCTTTGGCGGAAGCGTGTCACTATATGCCGCACGCATTATGTATTTGGTGACGCCATTCCGGATCTTAAAATTTGGGGGCAATGAGAATACGAATTCGGCGAGGTGATGACTTAGGAACGGGAGGCGCACCTCACGTGAATGTGCCATCGAATTGCGGTCGGCGTACCTTAAAAGTTCTTCGAGCGGGCCACCGAAAGCGTATTGATACAACGACTCCTGTAGATCGTCCGCGGTTGCACCACTAGCGAATGCCCAACGGCGATTCTCTTCGTAAAACTCTTTTGATAGGTATGATCTAGACGGATCCTTTAAAGATCGTTTTGCGTCCGTCATTCCACGCACCATCCGATCTGGCAACCATTTCTTGACCGTTTTTTTAAAATCAACTCCTCGATCACCGTACATTCGAGCATAGGCAGCGGTTTCGAGCCGATACATTTTGGGGTCTCGTCTTTTCAATTCCCGGAAATAGTGATCAAAAAACGTGTTATATCCCGCAAGGAGCTCGTCGGCGCCCTGACCGTCAAGCAGCACCGTGACGTCGTTTTCCTTTGCTAGCCGCATTACACAATATTGTGCGTAGATGCTGGCGGTGCTAAACGGCTCTTCTTGATGGTGACAGAGCTTTTCAAGATCTTCGATCAAGCCTTGCTCGTCCGGATAGACAAAATGGGGTTCAACGGCCGTCGCGTCGATAACCGCCTGCATATATTGGCCTTCATCCTTTGCAAAGCCGGGAAATCGGGCTGAAAACGTTGCCTGATGCAGGTCCTTTTCCTTGATCAACCTGTCGATCGTGCAGACAATCAATGAACTATCCAAACCGCCCGACAGACTGCTGCCGACCGGGACGTCTGATCGCAGACGCCTCGCTACCGACGAATCGAATAATTCACGAAATTTTGCAAGGGCGATCTCTTCTGAAATATCAGCATCGACAGAATCCGTGTCGATGCCCCAATACCTTTGCGGGCGAACCGTAAGGTCAGTGGGCGTGAGAAACGCAAAACACCCGGCCTTAAGCTTGTATATACCAACGAAAAAGGTGGCAGCCAGATTGCTCGGGTCATATGTGAACCCTCGTGAAAGGTAATTGAACAGCATCGGGGTAGAGACGTCGCGAGCAATGCCACCGGCCCAAAGAGCCTTCATCTCCGAGGCAAAATAAAACGAACCGTCGTGAACCGCAAAATAAAAAGGCTTTTCCCCGAAACGGTCCCTAGCAATGAAAAGCCGCTGCTCGACCTTGTCCCAGATGGCAAAGGCGAACATGCCATCGAGCTCGTCTAACGCGCGTTCTTTTTTTTCGTGAAAAAGCGCTAGCAAAACTTCGGTGTCCGAGGTCGATACAAAATTGTGGCCACGCTCCTCAAGCTGTTGGCGCAACTCGATATAGTTATATATCTCCCCGTTGAATGTAAGAGCATAGCGGCCGTTTGCATGAGACATCGGCTGCTTGCCGGTTTCCGTCAGGTCAATGACCGCAAGTCGACGGTGGCCAAGCCCTACTTTGCTGTCCTGATCGACCCAAAACCCGTCGCCGTCGGGCCCGCGATGAGCTATCGCGTCGGTCATCCGCTTTAGGAGTTCGAGGTCTATTTTTTTCTTGGGGCTTAGGATACCGGCAATGCCGCACATATTTTTACAATACGCTCAACTTATCACATACTTGATGCTTAGTTCATGTCGCACCCATCCAAAATTTTGACGATCGTAGGAGCGCGGCCTCAGTTCATCAAAGCCGCAGTCGTTAGCCGCGCGATGAGGGCTGTCCCCCAGCTGGAGGAGATCATCGTTCATACCGGACAGCATTTTGACGACAATATGTCGGGTGTCTTTTTTCGCGAGCTTGGCATCCCGGAGCCAAGATACAATCTCGGCATCGACAGTCTATCGCACGCCGTAATGACTGCCAGGATGCTCGAGGCACTCGATGTCATAATTATCAAAGAAAACCCGCATACCGTGTTGGTTTTCGGTGATACAAATTCGACCCTCGCCGGAGCTCTCGCCGCTAGTAAATTGAATAAAAAGGTAGCTCATGTCGAGGCGGGCCTCCGCTCATTCGATATGCGTATGCCGGAGGAGGTCAATCGGGTTTTGACTGACAAGATCAGCGATCTGCTTTTCTGTCCGACAAAAACCGCAGTGGAGAATCTCAAACGCGAGGGATCTCAAAATTCTCCGAGTCGTATCATCGAAACCGGCGACGTTATGTTCGATGCCGTGCTTTATCATCGAGACCAAGCGGGCCTTTCGCCTGCCACTATCGCCCGACTGCCGAAAACTCTCGATGATTTTGTCGTGTGTACACTGCACCGGGCCGAAAATACTGACAATGTAGTAAATCTGAGTAATATCCTTGCTGCTTTGGACAGGATCCATCAGACCGTTCCGGTTCTATTGCTATTACACCCGCGAACAAGAAAAAAGATCGCTGAATATGGACTCGAGACCGCAGTGTGGATCTCTGAACCCGTCAGCTATCTTGAGATGATCTATTTGGTCGCTCGATGCCGCATTGTTATGACCGATAGCGGCGGATTGCAGAAAGAGGCCTTTTTTCTTCAGAAGCCATGTATCACACTCCGCGAAAATACCGAATGGACCGAGCTTGTCGAGCAGGGCGTTAACTTCATTGTCGGCAGTGCTCAGGAAACCACCGTCGAAACGTTTTCGCGATGCCTGAAAACAAACTTTGACTTTGGCATCTCGCCGTATGGTGACGGGACGGCCGGCGAAAAGATCGCGGCTGCACTCTTGGAAAGTGCGTCATAACATTGGACAGAACCGCGCCTAATGAACATCGGTGGCTATCAGTTTTGACGGACTGATCTCTTTTCGTAAAAACAAAAACAAAATGCCGCAATACGAAAGCAGCACGGATAGCTTAAACAAAATACCGGTCGAAAACGTCGGCTCCCAATACGTGATGAGACGCATCCCGGCCAAACCAACGCCGATACTTGTGCCGAGTATGAAGATCGTGGCCGCGAACCTATAAGGTATCGGATATATCTTTTGCCCGCGAGCGAAAACGATAAGGGGCACAGCGCTCTGTGACACGAGAACCGATATTGCCGCACCTTCTTTTCCCAATTTGGGCACGAGTACTAGATTTAGTACCACCAGCAACCCTGCTGACACCAACATCGCCGCACCGTAGGGTTTATTGTTCTTAACTATACCCGGGCCAATTGCGGCGATCGAGCTGATCCCCAACAGAACCTGACCAAAAGCCAGCAAACCCGCGACCGCTGCCGCGTCGTAATAGCTAGGCGAGGTGAGTATCCGCAAGATCTCGGGTGCAAACAGCATCACGCCGAGGCTCAGCGAACAGCTAAACGCTACGAAAGCTAATAGGGCTCGAGCGTAAACCTGTCTCGCACCGGCCTGTTTATGAATGGAGTATGCGAACGGTGCCCAAGCCATCTGAAACGCAGTCGTCGCGAGAGCCGCGATGCTGGCGACATTGAGGCCGACCTGATAAAGCCCGACCTCGTGGGTTCCCCACACGATCTGGATAAAGTAAGCTCCCGAAAGTGCGATAACCCAATGAGCGAGTGTCGCCGGTATCAGCGGCAAGCTGAAATTTATCATTTCAGACCAACGCCGGGAGCTAAACGCAAACGGGGAAAGGACGTTTCGAAATAAGACGATCGTCCAAATTGTTGCCACGACCGAGGTAACGATCTGAGCGTAAAAAATACCGGCTACTCCGACTTTGAGAACTACAATAAATACAATGTTTAGGGCAACAGCGAGCAGAGCGGTGGACAGCGTAAAAACGGTTGTCGCGATAGGCTTTCGCTGCAGCCGCAGCATATTTACGGTAAAGACCGAGAAGACGGTAAGGGGCAAATTGATGGCCATCAGGGCCAGTAAACGCCCGGCTTCGGGAGTGCGGAAAATGGTGTCAGCGATATAACCGCGTAGCACAAAAACAAGAGTGGACAATAACAAGGCGGCTGTAAAACATGACCAAAGAAATGTGCTCGACGTGATCTTGCGGTCATCTTCGCTTTCATTCTCGTAGTACCAACGCCCCATTGAGTTGTCTAACGATAAGATCAGCAAGATGCTTAACAATGCTGAGAACGTGGTCACAAGGCTGACGATCCCAAAATCTGCGGGAGCAAAGATCGCCGTGTAGATCGGCATTAGCAATACTGAGACGAACCGTGTCAGCACCCCGGAAATGCCGTAGATAAGGCTCTCTTTTGCAAGCGTTTTCAGCATCTCGACGAGTTCTTTACCGGGTAGGCTTACCCTGAGCCCGGAGGTCAATAACTTCTTTGTAAATATCTACCAGATCATGCGCGATCTTCTTGTCGTCGTGATATTTTTCGACATATTCGCGGCTTTTCTTTCCGGTCTCGTGACGAAAGGTCGCGTCCCGGATCAGCAATTCAAGCTTTTTTTCGATGTCGTCGGGATTTGCATTTATTAGTGGTAGATCATCTGGATAATCCTTACCGATCTCAGAGTTGATATAGCAGACGACCGGTTTCCCGAAAGCCATTGCTTCGACCGCCGCGTAGCCGTGAGCCCCTAGTATTAACTGGTCAACGTAAATATCACAACCGCGCATTATGTCCAAAGCTTTATCGCGTTGCGTATTCTCGACCAAGACAAAATCGAGGTCATATTTTTCCTTGAGGTTTTCGATCGTTGCGAGGACGTGGCGGGTTCCTTTTGCGACGGGGGCCGATGGCGAATGAACGATGATCGGACGTTTGTTTTCTTTGGACGGAAAGCTTGGTTCAAAATCCGCTACTACAACTGATTGCCAGGTGCGAAACCGTTTTGGGAACAAATCGTGATCTATGTAGTGTCCCATCCCGATGAATTCGAGAGGGTAAAACCCAAGGTCTGAAAAAAACCGCAGTGTAGTTTTTGATCGAGCTAGACTCTCGAAACGATATTCGTATCCTTCGTCCGCCGCATTTTGGTAATACGGGTTGAGTTTGCGGTCTATTTCCGGGATCCGTATGTCAGAGCCGATCCATTGAACAACTCCCGGTTTGTCGGACTGGCTCAGAATGTTTTTGTACCGGCCGGATGCAAAGATGTTGGCGTCTGACACCCAATGTAAAATGTCGGCCCACTCGATCATCTTGCGAATTGCCCCGTAAGCAAAAACTTGTCGCAGGCCCTTGATCAGCCGCCCGCCTTTGTTAAAGGGGAAAACCGTAATCTCATCAGACGACTGGATCTCACTCGGAGCAGTAGTGAAACCGCGGGCATCAATGCCAATGCTCCTTAGTGATCGCACTTTATGGGAAATATCGGAGGCAATATTTACGGGCAACACAAGAACTTTCATTTCCTATATCTGACGACCGTTGCTGGAACCCCGAACGCGACCGCATGATCCGGGATGTCCTTAGTGACGACAGACCCGGCACCGATCTGGACTCCATTGCCTATCGACACCCCCGGCAAGATGATCGAACCGATGCCGATATCACAGTCGTCACCGATGCTTACGGGTTTGAATTCGATCTCGCTAAACAATATTGGCACATCGACGCCCTGTTCCGCATGATTGCTCGTTAGTATCTTTACGTTGGGGCCGATGCCCACATTACAGCCAATTCGGATACCGCCGGCACTGTGAAAAAAGCAATTTTGCCCGATCCACGTATTGTCACCAATGACGAAAGAGTTTTTGAAATATCCTTTTAGGATCGTGTTATGTCCAACGTAAATATTGTTGCCAAGGTCGATGGTTTCGGGGTGAAACACCAAAACACCTGCCTCAAAGACAACATTTTCCCCGATGTTCTTAAACTGATCGAGCTCAAACTCGCCGCTCCCGTGTGATCTGTATTGTTTTGGCATACGTCGTTTAGGTCAATAGTTCGCGTAAAGTATTGGAAACGTATTTTATATCGTCATCGGTTAGCTTTTCGTGCAAAGGCAATGCCAAGCCGTGCGTAAAAGCTCTAAGTGCATTTGGAAAAAGCCGCTCGCAATCGAATCCATATTTTTGCCGGTAATATGTCGTGGCGGGAATACACTGTGCTCCATAGTTAGTGGCGATGCCCCGCTTTTTCAGATCTCTGATCAAGCGGTCGCGGTCGAGTTGCCCGTCAACTACGACATGAAAAGTCTGCCAGGCATGAACTTTACTTTGTTTTTCGAGCGGCAGCTGCAATTTTTCTTCATTACCCAACTCAGCTTGATAGATATCCGCCAGAGATCTTCGACGACGGATACCGTCTTCAAGCCGGCCAAATTGTGAAAGTGCCATTGCAGCCTGAAAATCCGTCAACCGGTAGTTGAAACCGGCTTCGACAAACTGCTGTACACCCTGCCGCGTCTCGATCCCATGGTTTCGCAAGATCCTAAAACGCCTCGCTAGATCGTCATCATCAGTTGCGAGCAAACCGCCTTCGCCGGATGTGATCGCTTTACGCGGATGCAAAGAAAAAGATCCCACATTGCCAAACGTGCCGACATGCTTTTTGTCTTCAACAGTGCCTAGAGCGCAAGCCGCGTCTTCGATCAGGAATAGATTCCGATGTTTTGCGATCTCTGCTATCGGCAAAATGTCACAAGCCAAGCCAAATTCGTGCACCGGCATTATTGCACGTGTTCGGGGTGTTAGGACGGCTTCGATCTTTGACACGTCAATATTGAACGTATCTCTTTCTACATCAACAAAGACACACTCGGCTCCGATCAGCTCGACCACGTTTGCGGTGGCAACGTGAGAAAGGGCAGGAACGATCACCTGATCACCGGCTTTAACACCTAATGCGGCCAGTGCCAGGTGCAGCGTGGCCGTGCCGCTTGACGCGGCGATGACATTACGAACAGAGATGTGATCTGCTACAGCTTCTTCGAGTGCCTCGACGTTTTTGTCTTGCACCAACATCCCCGAACGCAGTACGTCGACAACAGCGCCGATATCTTGTTCGGTAATATTAGGCGAAGAAAGCTGAATAGGGTTCATTTTGCCGCCTGTTCTCTGAAATATCCTACCGTTTTCAAGATCCCTTCTTCCAGATCGACCTTTGCCTTGAAACCAAGATCTTCAATGGCTTTTTCCACGCTTGGGATGCGTATCGCAATGTCAGCCGAAAGCGGCGGCGAAAACTCGATCTTCGACTTTGATCCCAACACTCGGCAGATGGTCTGAGCTAACCCTAAGATCGTGATCACCGCACGCGAATTGCCGATGTTGTAGCTTTGCCCGATCGCATTAGGGTACTCGATACACCGCATCAGGCAGTCCACAAAATCATCAACATAGCACCACGCGCGGATCTGATTTCCATCGCCGTTGATAAAGATCGTTTCATCACGCAGAGCCTTTTTTATCATGATGGAGATCGCACCTTCGCCTGTCTGCCCGGGGCCGTAAACATTAAAAGGCCGCACCGAAACCGTCGGCAGGCCATATTGGCGATGGTAAGAGTGGGCGAGATGTTCGCCCGCGAGTTTGCTGACCGCGTAGACCCATCGAGCCTCACCGGCGGAACCAGAAACTGTGTCCTGCTCCTCGGTTGCGCGAAATGCCATTGATCCAAATACTTCAGAGGTCGAAAAATCAATAAAGCGGTCTTTGACGTCATTTAGCCGGGCGGCTTCGAGGGTGTTTGCCGTTCCGATCATATTTACCCGCATCGTTTTTACGGGGTCTTTGATCACCGTGTCGATCCCCGCAATGGCTGCGGCGTGGATCACTAAGTCCGCCCCTTTCATCGACTCGGTGAGATGTTCTGCGTCGAGGACGTCACCCTTGATGATCTCGAGATTCGGATGAGTTGCATAGGCGCTGCCGGTAAGTGTGTCGCGGTGAAAATTATCGTAAGCGACTATTTTGTTTTGCTCGATAAGATTTTTGATCAGGGTATTGGCAATAAACCCTGCTCCGCCCGTAATGAAAATTGTTTTTTCGCTTATCACGTTTTATTCCTTTCCGAAATTTCTGATCTGGTGAACGAGGTCGATGGATGCTCTGGTTTCAGTCAATCCGTAGCCATCGCCGGCCATGATCTTTTCGTAGCATCTTGTATGGAGATCCTCAAATCCGTCGCTAAATTCAAATTCGTTTCCGTTTATTCTTATCGAACGAAACGTCCGTTTTCCTGCGGCTTTTGCATCATCCGGCAGATCATCTTTATCGATGCTGAGTTGCCAATTTACATCAGCTTTTTCGAGTTTTAAGAAGCCCGCAGCTTTGTTGGACGTATGACACTCGACATTGTTCTCGACAACCCCGCCAAAGACCCATAGCAGCATGTCAAAAAAATGGACGCCGATATTAGTGGCAATGCCACCCGACTTATTAAGATCACCCTTCCAACTGAATTGATACCAATTGCCGCGTGCCGTGATGTATTTCAGATCGACAGCAAAACGCTCATCATCGCCCGCCGCCGCAACCATTTCCTTTAGGGCTATAACGCTTGGGTGCAGCCTGAGCTGCAAGATCGTGAATACGCGACGGCCGGTTTCACGTTCGATCTCGGCAAGAGCGTCGATGTTCCAAGGATTTAAAACGATGGGCTTTTCACAGATCACATCAGCGCCGTGTCTGAGGCCAAACCGGATGTGAGCGTCATGCAAATAATTTGGCGAGCATACGGAGACGTAATCGAGATGGGTATTTTGCAGCTTTAACTTCTCAATATGCCGGTCAAATCGTTCGAACTCCACGAAAAAATCAGTATTCGGAAAATAGCTGTCGAGCACCCCGACAGAATCAAAATTATCGAGCGCGGCGACCAGATCGTTGCCGGTCTCCTTGATCGCTTTCAGGTGGCGCGGAGCGATGTAGCCGGCGACACCTATCAGTGCAAAATTCTTCATCCGTCTACCTTATTAACGCCATCATCGGTAAGTTGATACCTGTCGCCGCTTTCTTTACAAGTCGCAGTGCCTGTACCGTCAAAGGCCAACCGATGTCCATATTCACTGACCCATCCGATCTGTTTCGCCGGATTTCCCGCAACCAGAGCGAACGCCGGCACAGCTTTTGTAACAACTGCCCCGGCACCAATCAAAGCGTATGCCCCGATATCATTGCCACAGATGATCGTTGCATTTGCCCCGATCGACGCCCCTCGTCCGACGTGCGTCTCAACGTATTGTTCGCGTCGAACGATCGCACTGCGTGGATTAGAAATATTCGTGAACACCATCGACGGCCCGAGAAACACATCATCGTCGCAGATAACGCCGGTATAGATCGAAACGTTGTTTTGAACCTTAACATTGGTACCCAACCGCACCCCCGGTGATACAACGACGTTTTGCCCGATGTTACATCTGTCACCGATCTCGCAGCCGGCCATTATATGCGAAAAATGCCAGATCTTTACGTCCTCGCCGATCTTGCAAGGTTCGTCGAGGACCGCGGTCTCATGTGCAAAATAGTGTTTATCTGCCATTTTTCGTTATCCGAAAAAGTCTCGAACGTGCCCCGTTATCAACCCTAAGAGGTCGTCATTCATTTCGGTGTGAACCGGTAGCGATAGCACAGCTGCACACAGTTCCTCTGTCACAGGCAGCACAAAATCTGCGGAGACATATTTCGCGAAAGCCTTTTGCTGATAGAGCGGCACCGGATAATAGATCATTGACGGAACGCCGTTCTTTTGTAAATGCTCTTGCAGATCTGCTCGTTTCCCGTCCGCAACTTGCAGGGTGTATTGGTGAAAGACATGGGTTGAATTTGCGTGACGCACGGGTGTCTGTAATTCGCCGATCTCAGCAAATGCCGCATCGTAAAAATCAGCCGCACGTCGCCGGGCATCACAGTAATCATCCAGATGCTGTAGCTTGATATTTAATATCGCGGCCTGGATCGAATCGAGCCTGGAGTTAACGCCGATCACAGAGTGATAGTACCGCTCAGCCTGCCCGTGATTCGCGATCATCCTCAATTTGTCAGCGAGATCATCGTCGTGCGTAAAAATTGCCCCACCGTCGCCATAGCAGCCGAGGTTTTTCGAGGGGAAAAACGATGTGCAGCCGACATGGCCGATGGAGCCCGTTTTCTTTCTGGACCCGTCAGAGAACAAATAGTCGGCGCCGATCGCCTGGGCGTTGTCCTCAATGACATAGATCCCGTGCTTTTCGGCAAGAGCCATTATCGGCTCCATATCGCAGCTTTGGCCGAATAAATGGACGGGAACTATCGCCTTTGTCCGAGGCGTTATGGCTGCTTCGATGATCTCTGCCGTCACGTTAAACGTATCCGGATCGACATCGACCATCACGGGCATTAGTCCCAACAGCCCGATGACCTCCGCCGTGGCCACATAGGTAAACGCCGGCACGATCACTTCGTCGCCGGGCTCTAGCCCAAGCGCCATCAGGGCGATCTGGAGGGCGTCCGTGCCATTTGCACATGGCACGACGTGCGGTACACCTAAATACGCTTCTAGTCCATCCTGAAACCGTTTGACCTCAGGCCCATTTATATAAGCGGTCGATGCGAGACAATCTAGCACGGCCGCGTCGATCTCGGGCTGTATCTTAAGATATTGGCGCCTAAGATCAACCATTTGGATTTCATTACTCATAATTTGTGAAAAGAACAATGCTAATCGAACGATACCGTGCTGTCGAGCAATACTATGTTCGATCTATGCTTGTCAGTAGTAGATTCTAGCGTAATTGAGCGCGTTACTAAACCGCTCGAAACACTGTAAAAAAACGGATCCATGCGGTAATCTCACAATGACCGGATTTTGCTCGTTAGATCTCGAACTCAAATAGCCGGATTCAAATGTGGACGCGGGTATTTCCCGATCCTGTAAACTAATGAGGATACTCGTAGGAATGCCTGATAAAGATTCGCTCGGCGGACCCGTTTATTGCGAGCCGCCTTTTGTCGCCGCCCTGCGTGCCAGCGGTGTCGACGTTGACGAGGAGGTCTACGTCTATGGCGATGGAGCAAAGCATACGCGGCTGCTAAAACGCGTCACTCGCGTGCTCGATGCGGCAAAACGGCTTCGGCAGCGGACACGTGAAAACAAATACGACATCATCCATCTCAATACCTCGATCGACGAAAAATGCGTCGTCCGCGACCTCGTGACCCTCGCATTTTTGCCGGCAAAAGTACCGGTCTATCTCAAGATGCACGGCTCGATCGCTCGATTCTTAGCGACAAATAATCCGGTCTGGCGATGGGCGATGCGGCGTTTGTTTGCCCGCGCGAGCAGCATCGGCGTGCTGTCGAGCGAGGAGCGTGAAAATTTTATCCGTGCCGGCTGCCCGCCCGAAAAGTTGTCGCTTGCCAAGCTCGTCGTCGATGGCGAAATCTTTCGCGACGATCCCACATTTCGCACTCGTCAAGGCGTCGGCCCCGACACGCCCGTGCTGCTCTACAGCGCCCGTTTTGTTGAGACCAAAGGCCTGCTCGACGTGATCGCTGCGTGTGGTGTATTAAAGCGGCAAGACCGCGAATTTGCGTTGTTTTGTCTCGGCGACGGCCCTGTTCGCGAACAGGCGGAAAGCCTCGCCGCCAAACTCGGTATAGCAGACAGCGTACGGTTTTTCGGCTATATCCCCGAATCCGAAACCGCGGCTTTTCACGCAAACAGCACCGCGTTCGTCTTTCCGACCTATCACGATGAAGGCCTGCCGATCGTCATCCTAAAATCCATCGCCGCCGGTCTCCCGATCATCACGACCCGCATCCGCGGAGCCGCCGACTACATGACCGAACCCGAAAACTGCCTCTGGACCGAGCCCCACAACCCCACCGCCCTCGCCGAACGCATCATCGAACTGCTCGAAAACCTCCAGTTGATGAGCACCATGTCCACCAACAACCGCCACCTCGCCACCCAATTCACCGGAAAAAATGTTGCATGTGAGTATATCGGGCTCTATGAGACGCTGATGACCTAATAGGATCGATCATTTATGGGCAATTTCGTAAGAAATCTCTCACAATTTTTCTCATAAATAATTGAAATCTAAAGGTTATTCAGCCTTTATTTTGATAGGTAACGAGCGCGGTCTGCCCCGACCGTGTAAGTGCAGTACGCCTAATAGTACACCCAAAAGAAGTGCCATGTCCGAGCTTTTACAAACAACAAAAGACCCTAATCTGATCTTTGACGTCGGGCTGCATCGCGGCCAGGATACGTCGTTTTATCTTAAAAAAGGCTATCGCGTGGTCGCGTTTGAGGCCGCTCCTGAGAATGCCGCTTTTTGCCGTGAGCGTTTTGCCGAGGAGATCGCCGACGGCCGTCTGACCATTGTCGAGGGGGCCATTACCGAGGATCCGGCTGCGGGCGAACCCGACGGCAAGGTGCGATTTTTCCGCAATGAGGACCACTCGTTGTGGGGCAGCACGTCAGTGGATTGGGCTGTTCGAAACCAGGTAATGGGCACGACGAACGAGGTCATCGGCGTAACTGCCGTTGATTTTGGCAAGTGCATCGAAAAATACGGCGTCCCGTACTTTATAAAAGCTGATATTGTCGGTTCAGAGTGTATCTGTCTGCGGGCGATGCTCAAGTTTGAAAACCAGCCGGATTACATCTCGATCAGGTCGGAGAAAGTTATATTTGACAGGCTCGGCGACGAATTTGATCTGCTTGAGCAGCTCGGTTATGACAAATTTAAGGCGGTCAAACAGGATTTTGATGGCATCACGCCAGAGGTTCCTTCGGCTGGCGAACGGCAATTTCATGTGTTCGAAGAAGGAGCGTCGGGCCCTTTTGCCGAAGAATCGCCGGGCGAGTGGAAATCACGCGAAAGTGCCATCAAAGATTATCGCCGCGTGTTTGTTAAATATTGGCTGTTTGGCGATTATTCGTATCTGATCCAGACCGAGCGGGGCCGTAATTTTATCTCATTTCTTGAGCGTGTAGTGCGGCGTTCGCTGCCCGGCTGGTACGACACTCACGCACGTCACAAATCGGTGACGCCGGCCGCAAAAGCTGCTCCGGTCCCGACAGAATCGCTTCGCCAACAGAGCGCTTGGCTGCTCGCGGCTAAGGTGATCGGATTTGCCCTTAGCTTTATGCTGCCGCTGTTGATCGTGCGTTCGCTGACCCAAGAGGCGGTCGGCCATTATCGCGAAGCGTTTCAGGTGATAATGAACGCTGCGACGATATTGCCGCTCGGTGTGTCAATGAGCGCGTACTATTACCTTGCTCGCGAGACGCCTGAGCGACGCGGCACCGCGGTGTTTAATATTTTGGTTTTCAACTTCGTCATGGGCGGCCTCGCTTGTTTGACACTGAACTTGTTCCCACAGCTCATCGGTAACGTGTTTCGTAGCGATGAGTTACTGCGGCTTGCTCCAAAGATCGGCATCGTCATCTGGATCTGGATGTTTTCAACCTTTCTCGAAACCATCGCCATCGCTAACCAAGAGGCCCGTGTTGCGACGTTTTTCATCGTCGGAGCGCAGTTAACAAAAACGCTACTGATGGGCGGAGCTGTGCTAATGTTTGGGACGGTCGAGGCATTTATGTACGCCGCGATCATTCAGGGCGTGATCCAGACATTTATCCTGCTCGGCTACATTCGCTCGCGTTTTCCTGGATACTGGACCGGATTTCAAGCGAAATTCTTTCGCGAACAACTTGTTTACGCACTGCCGTTTGGCATCGCCGGCATCCTATGGATCGCACAAAACGATATTCACAATTACTTTGTAGGTTACAAATTTACATCCGCTGAATTTGCCATCTACGCATACGGTTGTTTTCAGATCCCGCTCATAACCATGCTCGCGGACTCCGTCACGTCAGTTCTGATCCCCCGCATGAACACGCTCCAACAGGCCGGCGACCGCGATGAGATGATCAGGCTGACGGCCCGTGCGATGCAAAAATTAGCGGTCTTTTACTTTCCGATATATGTGTTTTTGATGATCACTGCGAACACTTTTATCATCACGCTCTTTACCAAAGAGTACGAGGCAAGTTCGTCAATATTGGTCATAAATCTAACGCTGTTACCATTTAGCATTCTCATCACTGACCCCATCGTACGGTCGTTCAAAGAACTCGGACGGCTCTTTCTTCTCGTCCGGGTAGTCGTTCTAGTGTTGATGATAGGTGTCTTGTATTACGGACTCGGATATTTTGGCCTGACCGGTATGATAGCAGTGGCCGTCGGAGCGATCCTATTAGAAAGAGCAATTACGGAGACGATGGTCGTACGCAAGCTCGGTGTAGGGCTGCAGCACTTGCCGTTATTGAAAAACGTTGTAAAAACTGCGGCCGTCTCGTTGCTCGCCGGTGCGGTCACATACGTCGTCTATTCAAACGTAAAAGTATATCTACTTGGCGTCGGCGAACATTTTGCCGAAGAGGCGTTTTCTACACATAGCCTGGGGACGTTGAACTTTGTCGGCGGCAGTCTCGTGCTATTCGTCTCGGCTTGCGTTTTTGTGCCGATATACCTTCTTGCCGCCAGTTTCTTTGGCATTATCGAAGATGATGAAAAAGACGCCGTAAGACGGATCTTACGACGCTTTTTGCCCCGCCGTTTTATCCCCGTTAGCAGTGAACAATAATCTCAAATGACCCCGAACGACCCAACATTTCTTACAAAACTAAACTGGAATCTGCCGTGGCTCGTCCGGTATCCGGTATCGCGTCTCGGCTCGATGCTCGAGCAGACGGCGTTTGAGAAAAAGCGCATCATCATCACAGTCGCCAACCATTTTGAACCCGCGTGGATCGAAGGCGGCGTGCTAGATCACAAGTCACAGATCGAGCGGCTAAAGGCTTATCATAAGCTGGCTCGTACCACCGGCGAAGCGACCCGCGATGCTGACGGCACAAAATTTCGCCATACAAATTTTTATCCGGCGGAGCAGTATCATCCAGAGATATTGGACATTATGGCCGAGATGCAGGCCGAGGGGCTTGGCGAGGTTGAGGTGCATCTGCACCACGGCGTTGAGGGTCCTGACACGGCTGAGAATTTGCGAAACTCACTCATTGAATTTCGCGATACGCTCGCCGACCGGCATAAATGCCTGTCACGAATGGACGGTACTGGCGACCCGATGTATGCGTTCGTTCACGGTAATCTGGCTCTTGCCAATTCGTGCGGCGGCCGATTTTGCGGCGTCGATAACGAGATGGAGATACTTCGCGACACGGGCTGCTACGCGGACATGACGTTGCCGTCTGCTCCGGATCAGTCGCAGGTCGCGGTGATAAATCAGATCTACGAATGCGGCCTGCCGATCGACCAAGCCGTACCGCACCGAACCGGAAAGCGGCTTTCGGTTAATGGAAACAACCACCAATTGCCACTGATATTCACCGGGCCGCTCGTATTTAACTGGACGCGAACGATCAAGGGGATTCCGGTTCCGCGCGTTGAGGACGGTGCGTTGACGGCAAATCAAGGCCTGAACACCGCTCGTTTTAACCGCTGGCAATCGGCTAATGTGACGGTTGCGGGCAAGTCAGATTGGGTCTTTGTAAAGCTCTATTGCCACGGATTTTTCGATCTCGACCAATCGACCTGCATTGGCGAGGATGCCAAGCGGTTCTTTAACGAAATGATCGAAGCGGGCGAAAAGTCGGGCAGCCACAAGATACATTTTGCATCGGCGCGTGAGGCGTTTAATATCGCGTCCGCCGCCGCGGAGGGGAAACGAGGCGAGCCTGGCGAATACCGTGATCACCGTCTCAGATCGATAATGACGGAAACGGTGTAAAGATTGATATTATGGCAGTTGAGATGGCGAAACCGCTCGAAAAACTGAAAAAGATACGCAGCTGGGACGAGATACGTACCCGGGGCGGACAGGCTTTTTCTGTTTTTCGTGAGCAGAAACGCATCCCTCAAGTGCCGACCGATTGGGAACTCGTCGAGCTGATCGATGCCGCAAAATTTGGCTCAGCCCCAATCATTTCCGAGACACTCTGGCAAAAATTTTTTAAGAACGGCGAGACCGGTTTTTTCCCTGCCTTTGCAGATCTGGAACAAACCTCTTCGGCATTCAGATCTAACTTTGGCGATTCTGCCGACAGTTTTATTGAGGCTGCCGAAGAGATCCTCGAAGGCCGCATCGATCTGCTCGCATTCAAAAATCTCTACGTTGGCACACAGATCGACTGGCACCGCGAACCACTTTCATCCAAACGTTCGCCGTTAAAGCACTGGAAAGAATTTGACGATCTTGAGACGGGCGAGACGGGCAACAAAAAGGTCATCTGGGAGCTAAATCGCCACCAGCATTTTTTTACGCTTGGCGTTGCTTATGTACTAACGGGCGACGAGCGTTTTGGAGCCGCGTTTGCCGATCAGCTTGAATCGTGGATGGAGCAAAATCCTCCGGCAATGGGCGTTAATTGGTCGAGCAGCCTAGAGGTTTCGTTTCGGGCGATGTCTTGGATCTGGGCGTTTCATCTGTTCCGCGAATCGGACCACTTAACGCCGGACTTGTTCAAGCGGGCGCTCAAATATCTCTATCTCCACGGCCGTCACATCGAGCAGTATCTGTCAAAATATTACAGCCCGAACACGCATCTGACGGGCGAGGCATTAGGACTTTATTATCTCGGAACGCAGTTGCCATTCTTTAAACGAGCGGAACGCTGGCGAAAACTCGGAGAGGACATCCTCTTTACCGAGGTGATGAAACAGATCCACCCGGACGGCGTTTATTTTGAGCAAAGCACCTGGTATCAGCGATATACGGCGGATATTTACAGCCAATTTTCGATACTGCGTTCGCTCGATCCTGAGGCGGGATTTGACCTGCGGGGCCAGGAGTACGAGGAACGTCTTGAACTAGCATTTGACCACATGATGCAAATGACGATGCCCGACGGCACGACGCCCCTGATCGGTGACGACGACGGCGGGGGGATGCTGCCGCTGACGCGTGGGGCACCCGATGATTTTCGCGGAACGCTCGGCGTCGGCTCAGTTTTATTTGACCGGGGAGATCAAAAACAGGTGGCCGGACGAGCAAGCGAAGAAATATTTTGGCTAATGGGTGCGGCAGGCGTTGCGGCTTTTGACGCACACGCGACAGCGGAACCGGTCGCCGCGTCTAAGGGATTTAAGGCCGGTGGTTATTTTGTGATGCGTGACGGTTGGGACGCGACCGACAATATGCTCGTCGTCGATTGCGGCGAGGTCGGCTCGCTCGCGGGCGGCCACGGCCACGCTGACGCTTTGTCTATAGAGGTTGCCGTTCACGGCAAGACGCTGCTGGTAGATTCCGGCACATACACCTATCACGAATCGCGAGACATGCGCGACCATTTTCGCTCAAGCATGGCTCACAACTCGTTGACCATCGACGGCCTATCGTCGTCGGTTCCGGGCAATACATTTAACTGGAAAACGCAGGCTCAGACTGCGCTAAAAACCTGGATACAAGAGGAACGCTTTGACCTGTTCGAAGGCTCGCATGACGGATATCAGCGGCTCGAACACCCGGCGACGCACCACCGCAGTATCCTCTTTGTAAAAAACGATTACTGGATCGTCCGCGATACTGTAGAGACACTCGGCGACCACGAATACGCCCTAAATTTTCATTTTGCAAACGGCGTCAAGACTGCGATCTGTGAAAACGGCGGTTTTGTCGGCGGCGGCGATCACCGCATTTTCACCTTTGGCGACAACGGCGAATGGCAGCAAAAAGAGAGTTGGATCTCGACCAATCACGGCAACAAGATCAACGCGCCGTTTATGCGTTTTGTCTCACGCGGGGCGGGAACACAGGAATTTTTTACCGTCATCATGCCGGTCGGTATCGGTGCCGAGCCACCGGTAGTTACCGAAATGCTGGTGCGGGGCGGGCGGGCATTTGTCATTAAATACAACGGCTACACCGACCTGTTTGTCTTTAATGATGAGCCGGGACAGATGATCGAGACCGAAATATTTGCGACCGATTTCAAATATTCGTGGGCACGCATGAGCGATGCAGATGCCCTGCCGGAGGAGTTTATCGTGATCGAAGGTGATAAACTGCGTGTCGATATGACCGACGTATTCGACGAGCCAGTCGATCGTTACGCAGCAGTTCGTCGGCTTGGCGGTGAATTTTATATCAACGCAGCGAACGGCCGCCGCAGAACACAGCTAAAATAAACACCGTATCAGGTGAAAAAACGCATACTACAATTTATCGGCAGCTTTCATCAGGGCGGTTCCGAACGCCAGGCAACGGCACTGTCGTGCGCCTTAAAGGCCGAGGGAACGCACGACATATTTGTCGCAACCCTCAATAACGAAGGCGTGTTGCGAGCGACGATGGAGACGGCGGGTTTCACCGACATACCCGAATTTCCGCTGACATCATTTTTCAACGCAAACTTTGTCCGTCAAGTGCGAAGCTGCTCCGCATATTTGAAAGACCACAAGATCGACCTCGTCCACACGCACGATTTTTATACAAATGTTTTCGGCATGGCGGCAGCAAGTCTTGCGGGCGTAAAAGCTAAGGTCGCGTCCAAACGCGAAACTGGCGGGATGCGTTCGCCGTCACAGGAATTTGTCGAAAAGCTCGCATTTGGCAGGACAGATGCGATCGTTGCCAATTCCGCTGCGGTTCGCGACCATCTGACCGCACGAGGCATTTCAGCGGACAAGATCGAAGTGATCTACAACGGACTAGACCTATCGCGATTTGAAAACGCCTCGGGAAGGCCTGAGAAATTTGGCTTGCCGACGGACGAAAACATCCGCTTAGTCACGCTCGTCGCAAACCTGCGTCACGCCGTCAAAAACGTCCCGATGTTTCTCCGTGCGGCAAAGCGAGTCGCTGATACTGTGCCATACACACACTTTGTCATCGCCGGTGAAGGTGAACTGGAATCTGAATTAAAGGCGATGGTTGTTGAACTTGGAATAGATAAAGAGGTTCATTTTATTGGGAGATGCTCCGATATTCCGAGCCTGCTTTCAACTTCATCTGCGTGCGTTCTGACCTCGACCGCCGAAGGGTTTTCTAACTCTATCCTCGAGTACATGGCCGCAGGAAAGCCCGTGGTTGCGACAAATGTCGGCGGTGCCGCCGAGGCAGTCGTTGAGGGCGAAACGGGATATCTGGTCGCATCGGATGATGATGCCGGGATGGCGGAAAATCTGATCGATCTGCTCAAGGACGACCGTAAAGCTGTCGCGTTCGGCAACGCCGGACGAGCAATTGCTCACGACAAATTTTCACAAGAAGCACAGCTTCGTAACACGCTGCGGCTGTATAATTCGCTGTTAGAAAGATAATGCCGCTGCACGTTTTACAACTCGGCCCAGTGCCGCCGCCGGAGGGCGGCATCAGCCGCAATATGCTCGCGATTCGTGATGAATTGCGGGCGGCGGGCCATCGCTGCTCGATCATCGCGACGTCAAAAAGCACCGTAGAATCAAACGAGCCCGACGTCCATCATCCGCGTTCAAAGACCGCGTTGATCGGGCTATTACGCAACTTGGACTACGATGTGCTGCATTTGCACATCGGCGGGGAAGTTACGAAACGTGTGCTGGCTTTGGGGGCTGCATGTACGATCTTTGGCGGCAAACGAACGGTTCTAACACTCCACTCCGGCGGTTTTGCGTCGACCGATGCAGCAAAAAACGCAACGCCGACATCTCTCGCGGGCCGTATTTTCCGACGATTTTCGCGGGTCATTGCCGTTAACGATGACCTCGCAGATGTGTTTCGTCGTTACGGCGTCACGGATGAAAAGCTTTCGGTTGTTCTGCCGTATTCGCTCAAAGCTCCGGATGACGGTGTCTCAGTTCCGGCAGATCTGGCATCGTTTTGTAAAACACATTCTCCGCTGCTGCTTGCGGTCGGCGGGCTTGAGAAAGATTACGATCCGCTGATGCAGGTCGAGGCGATGCTCGATATTGTCCGCGGTCTGCCAAACGCCGGGCTGATGATCGTCGGCGGCGGTTCGATGCAGAGTGAGGTTGAGGCTGCCATTCAAAATAGCGGATGTGCCGACAATATTTATCTTGCCGGAAATGTCGATCACGCCGTGACGCTGCATCTGATGCGGGATGCGGATATCGTCCTGCGGACGACGCTTTTTGACGGTGATGCGATCTCGGTCCGTGAGGCTCTATTTCTTGGCACGCCGGTAATTGCAACCGACAACGGCATGCGACCTGATGGAGTTGAACTGATCGGAGTTGGTGATGTGGCGGCTCTAGTTAAGAGCGTTAAGGAGATCGCGAGACGCGTCAAGCCGGTGAAAGTAGTCGGACAAGCTGATAACACTAACATTACCAATATCTTATCGATCTATGACGATCTCGCCGGTTGAACCCATTTGGTTGAGTACGAGGTTAAGGCTATTCGCGATCATCGCATCAGGCCGGACGTGATCATTGTAATACGCAAAATTATTTGCCATTATCTCCGTCCGCAAGGGTTTGTCTTCGATCAATCTCACCGCCGCTGCCGCTAAATCGTCTGGATTATTAAACTCAACATAATTTTGCCCAGCTTCAAATTTTCCCGGTACCTGGTAGACGAGCGGTTCGGACAAAATCGCTTTGGAATGAGCAACATATTCTGCTAGTTTCCACCCGTTTGAACCGTTAAGCCCGACCGTTGCGACACAGATCGGAAACCGTTTCAATATCTCCAAATAGTTTCGTTTCGAAGATGCGCCGTGGTCCGTCAGCAGGGCGTTGCTAAAATATTTTTTCGAATAATCGTCGTGGGCGAGCCCGCCGTAAAATTTATCGCCCAGCTCTTTTCGCAGCACTTCTATACATTTGGCACGCGTTTCGTTAATAGCCTCAACCGCCGACTTCTGCTTCTTGGATTCGATCTTTTCTGGGTTCCACGCCCGTGCCATAAACAGAATCCGCGGCTCGATGTCCGGGTCGGGTCCGGCCTCAAGATTGTCTATTCGTTCGGTCTCACCCTTGCGAAGTAAACTGTCTATCCGCAAGCCTTTAAGTGTAGCTTTTATCCGATCTTTGCCGCTGTAAAATGCTGCTCGTTTGAGTTTGAAAATATCAAACTCCGAGCTTGCGACCTGATAGTTTAGGCCCAGAGGGAATACCTTGTTGCCGTGTTCGAGCGTCGAAATAAATGAGGGATCGTAGCTGCGTTTGAAATAAAAATCACAACCGGCGAGGATCTCGGCGTCGATCCAATTCCAATCATGAGTGTCGTAGCAGACGCGGGTCGTGTCGTTTATGATGACCGTCGTGTTGAAAAATTTATACTTGACCCAACGGTCTGCTCCCCGAGCTTTTTTTGCTTCGCTCGGGATCGTCTGACGCAAAACGATCTTACCTTCGCGATGGAGCCTCGCAAATCCGGTGTAGATCTGCTGCAAATGCTCGACATCTGATCCGGCGATCATTTCGCAATTTGGCTTCATAACGATAGATTATCGGGCAATGTCGGCGGAGGGAAGCGAGCAGCCGAGGTCGGTGCCATTTTTGCCCTTGCCTTTGTAGCGGCTGTTTGGAGCGAGGCGGTAATCGCCGACAGCAGGGTTAGCAAAACCGACAGCATTATTGTCTTTGACGATCATATTGTCCTGCGGAAATAGATAATCCGATGACGGCACCTGGCGGTTATTGATAAACAGGTTGTTCTGAAACATCGATCGCTCGACCGCACCTCTCATATCACCAAGCCCGTGAATGCCATAGCTGCCGTGGCCGGTGATGTTGTCCTGAAAGATAAAATTACGCGGCCGCGCACCGTGAAACGTAGCGATATTGCCCTCGTTAAAGACCGTGTTGTTTGTGATCGAGATATCCTCGCCGTCCGAGACCTGCACAAAATAACCCGAGCCGTCGAATTCGCCGGTGCCGATATCGAGAAACAGATTGTTCGTTATCGTCAGCCGTTTCAGCGTCATGCTCGCGTAGGTGTCATCTTTCCCAAGAATATTGATGCCCTCACCAGAGCCTTTGATGACATTGTCGCGAATGGTCACGTCCTCGATAGTCGAAAACGGTGCACCGTCGTCTTGATTACGGACCGTGACGCGCATAGCCGAGCCTTCCCAATTATTGGTCAGCAGATTACCGGCAAAGACGACGCGTTTAGCGTTTTTTAGCTCAAACAGCGTCTTTGTCGTCACCTTTTTCTTCCACGCGAGCGGCTTGTTCAGATGATTGCCGCGTATCTCGATGTCCGACGGGATCAGGTCGGCGCTTGCCGGGTCGGCCCCGCCAAACATAATATTTTCGGCTCCGCCCTCGATGTAATTGTTTATGATCTTGATATTTTTCGAGCCCGACCAGCCGCAGATGCCCTGCGTCTCTTCGCTCGCGTACGCGATGCCCTCGATGTAGCTGTTTTTGATCGTCGTGTTCGCGCTGTTCAGAGCGATGCCGCGGCGGGTTTTGCCGGACGGGTGAGGGCGGATATAGCTGCGGTCGATCTCGATATTGTGCGGCACCTTGCCCGCCGTCGATTCGGCCCTGCCAAGCTGAATAATGCCGTAGTTATAACTCGAACTCGACGGAGCAAATTCGATCCCGACAAAGCGGTAATGATGTGCTCCGTTGGTCGCCGAAACGGCGGCCCGGCCGAGCATCCCCGACAAAATAATCGCCATCGACGATTTTTGTGCAGGGCTGACTCGCTTATCGACCGGCAGATCGGCAACCGCCGAAGACTGGATCGTAACGTAATCGGTCAGCGGTTTGTTTGGCAGATTGATCTGACCGGAATATACACCGCCAGCTTGCAGCTCGACGATATCGCCGCTGTTTGCCTGGTCGATCGCAGCTTGCAGATTGCCGCCGGGCGGCACCTTGATAACGCGTATCGCACCCCGCTGCTCTGACTCAAAATGCACCGGAAAAACACCGAGCATCCCGCCGTAAGCGTCAAAACCCAGCAGTCCTGCGGTCGCAACGACAACGGCAATGGCAAAATATTTTAGCCAACGCACGCCAAAGCTACGGCGCGGAGCCACCGTTTTTGCCCTTACCTGTAAAACATTTCCCGTCATGTTGTATGTTTCGCCCACGATTCTTAGCCTAAATAAACGCCGAAATGGGGCTCAAATCCACTTTGTTTGGATGAAAAATTGTGGCTTTATGTCACGAAAAACGCTAATATTTAAATAGCCCTCTGCCAAGAGCCGGACTCCCAACAGAATTCTCTGCAAAACACGGGCAATTTCCACTTTATTTAGTATAGTTTAGCGGCTGCCCGAGCGGGCGGTGCTCACCAAAATATGTGCGGTATTAACGGCATAGCGTATTCCACGCGATCCGGCAGACAGGTTGACGAAAAGCGGCTGATCGCGATGCGCGACATTCTCGAACATCGCGGGCCCGACGACGGCGGTGTCTTTGTCGATGGCAACATCGGCCTCGGCCACCGGCGCCTGAGCATCGTCGATGTCGCTCACGGTGCCCAGCCGATGTTCAACGCCGACCGCACGTGCTCGATCGTCTATAACGGCGAGGTCTATAACCACGCCGACCATCGCGAAGACCTAACGGCACGCGGCTACAAATTTCAAAACCGCAGCGACACCGAGACAATATTGCATCTTTACGAAGCCCACGGACGCGATTGCGTCGAGTATCTGCGAGGTATGTTCGCCTTTGCGATCTGGGACAAGCGAAAACAAGAGCTATTCATCGCCCGCGACCGTTTTGGCGTAAAGCCGCTGTACTACGTCCACGACAGCGACGGAAATCTCTTTTTTGCATCCGAAATAAAAGCTCTGCTTGAGGCCGGTGCCGTCAAACCCGAGATCAATTTCAACGCCTTGCCTGACCAATTTGCCAACCACGGCACGAGCGGCGACGAGACGCTTTACGCGAACGTCAAACGCCTGATGCCCGGACACACGATGGCGTGGAAAGACGGCAAAATTGATATCCGCGAATTCTGGGACCTCAGCTTTGAGCCGAAACATGAGACACGAAGCGACGCTGAGTATATCGACGAATGGCGAGGACTTTTCCGTCAGTCGGTCGAGCTACGTCTGATGGCGGATGTGCCGCTGGGTATGTTTTTGTCGGGCGGTATCGATTCGTCCGCTATCGCGGCAATGATGTCCACGATGGTAACGGAACCGATCAAGACATTCTCGGTCGCATTTAACGAACGAGACGCCAACGAGCTCGAATACGCCCGTCTCGTCGCCAAAAAATTTGGCACCGATCATCACGAGATCACGATCACGCCCGAGCAGTTTTTTGAGGCTTTGCCAAACCTTGTCTGGCATGAGGATGAACCGATAGGGTTTCTCGCCTCGGTGCCGCTTTATTTTGTGTCAAAACTTGCACAGCAGCACGTCAAGGTCGTCCTCACCGGCGAAGGTGCCGACGAAACTATGGCGGGTTACGGCCGCTATGCCAAGGCTCTCAAGCTCTTAAATTACGGCGAAAAATACGAGAGTGTCACGCCGGGCTTTTTGCGTGATGCCGTTCGCGGCGGTGTGGCGACGCTGCCGGCATCGATGAGCCGCAAGCTTGGCCGTACATTTTTTTCCCGCGAATCTGACATCGAAAATCTGTTTTTTGATAATTTTTCGGTGTTCTCAAAATCGATGCAGGCTCAGTTATTTTCGAAAAAGACACGCGAAAATATCGCCGACCTCGATCCGTACACTCGGCAAAATGCTTGGATCGACAAATGCGATGCCGAGGATGTGCTCGACAAACTGCTCTACGCCGATACAAAGACCTATCTGCACGAGCTGCTGATGAAACAGGACCAGATGTCGATGGCCGCGTCGATCGAGAGCCGCGTGCCATTTCTCGACCACAAACTCGCCGAATTTACCGCCCGCATGCCGCGTGAGATGAAACTGCGTGGCGGCACGACA
>JBEBGA010000107.1:0-8890 GCA_040081695.1 Pyrinomonadaceae bacterium | reverse complement strand
CAGCTCGACGCGGATGCTCTTTGCAATGTCAGAGCAGCGTGATCTGCCGCGCGTTTTTGAAAAAACACACGCACGATTCAAAACTCCGCACATCGCGATCATCGCGACCGCTGTCGTTATTTTGATACTGACGATAATGTCGTCGTTCCTCACGGCAGTAGCGATCGCAACGATCACGCGGCTGCTTGTCTATGCCACGACGTGCGGGGCGCTGCCTGTCTTTCGGATGCGTGACTCGGCACCGCCATCACAATTCACACTTCCGCTCGGTATCGGTGCCGCTGTTTTGTCTTTGTTGCTGATCGGTTGGCTGCTGACAAACGTCGATTTTGCCAAAGAGGGCCTCGCCGTTCTGGTCGCGGTCGTCGTCGGGCTGATAATTTTTGCAGGATTTCGTCTCGTTGGGCGTTCAAACAATAACGCCAACGGCGAAACGGAGGAATTATGAGAAAAGCGTTATTTATTTTGAGCATCGTCGCGGTCTTTGCGGCAATCAGTTTTGGACAGCGTATCGAGGACGGCAGCCGCAAAACTATTGGTTATATTTCATCAAGCGGCACCGTCGAAACCGGCAGCCGCTCGACCATCGGCTATATTCTCGATAACGGTAGAGTAGAGAACGGCAGCCGTTCGACCATCGGATACATTACAAAAGAGGGTCGCGTCGAGAACGCCAGCCGGTCGACCATCGGCTATATCAGCAGCAGCGGAACCGTCGAGAACGGCAGCCGCTCGACCATCGGTTATGTCACATCCAACGGCCGCGTCGAGAACAGCTCACGCAGCACTATCGGCTACGCCGAGGGCGTAGATCAGCGGCACGCGGCGTTGTTTTTCTTCTTTTTCTTTAAGCCAAGTAATTGACCATTATGAAAACATCAAAGTTTTGCTGTGTTCTGCTGCTTTTGTCGGCTTTTGTTTCAGCTGTTCCCGCTCAGAAACCGATCGTCCCGATCATCGATCTGCGGCTCGGCGGTCTGCTGGGTGGTTCGCAAGACGGCAAATGGATCGAATCGGGTCTCGCCGCCGAATCGATAATGAATGGCGGCAGCGACCTGTTTGTCTACGGTTTTGGCGGCAAGGAAAAAACACCGATCTACTCGGCAAAACGCGCTCCGATCGAGGATGTTTGCAGCGATTTTTACCGGATGGAAATGGATATAAAAGACAGGCTCGGGCTTGGTCTCGGCGTCAACGCGTCATGGAACGCAATGCCGCGTATTCCCAAACGAATGAAAACCCCGACCGCCGCTTACAAGACAGCGATCACAAATCTGCTAAGAAAAGAGGGAGTAAAACGCCCCGTCGCAAAGACCACACAGATATTTTTGATCGATCTTGATGGTGATGGCACTGATGAGGCCCTGATCACCGCGACCAACATCAATAGCGAATTTGGAGTCGGCTGGAAAGCGGGCGAGTATTCATTTGTAATGCTCCGCAAGATGACCAAAGATGGCGTCAAAGACTATTTGGTCGATGGCAACATATTCAAAACCGGACAGGACAACGGCGGAGCTCCGAACCGTTACGAGATATCGTCGATCGCCGACCTTAACGGTGACGGCAAGATGGAAGTCGTCATTTACTCGGAATATTACGAGGGAGCAGGAACCGGTGCATTTGAAATGCGCGGCGACAAACTCGAGCTTATAAAAGAGATACAGGCCGGCTGCGGCGTCTAAACAAGTTATTGAAAGACGCCTTCGCCAAGGAATGCCTCGCGTAGATAGATGATCGTGTCGTTCAAAGTTTCCTGCGGATCACGCGGTTCAAAACCGAGTTCTTCGATTGCCTTTGACGAATCAAAATACCAAAAATATTCAGCCTGCTCGACCTCGTTCGGTGCGACTGGCGAAGTCTTGCCCCAGTGTTTATAGATCGAGCTGATCATACTCGACCCGGCCATCGCCAGCTTTTTAGGTACTTTCAGAGCAGGTGCAGCAACATCGGACAGTCTTTCGAGACGTCCAAAAAACTGTTCGAATGTCATATTGGCCGCACCGAGCAGATACTTTTCCTGATGATTTCCCTTCTCCAAGGCTGCAATAAATGCTGCCGCCGCATCGCGTGCATCGACAAAATTAAGGCCGCCGCTTGGGGTGTACGGTATCTTGCGGGCGAGAAAATCGAGCACAGGCTTGGTCGATGATAGCCGTTCGTCATCTGGGCCGAGCAGCAGCGACGGGTTCATGATGACAAGCTTTCGCCCGTCGCCGTCAAAATTTTCGATCGCTGCACGCTCCTGATAATATTTCGACGCATAATATGCCCAACGCGTGAGGATCTTGATCGGCGGCGGGAAGGTCTCATCAACGACCTGTCCGTCCTCACTGACCGCGAGCGTCCCGCTCGATGACGCAAGCACCATCGTTTGAACACCGGCCTCTTTTGCGGCTTCGCACAGAATGCGTGTGCCTTCGAGATGGATCTTATTCATCGCCGCCGCGTCATCGTTGTCACGCGAGACCTTGCCCGCGAGATGAAATATTGCCGATACATTCTTACAAGCCTTAGCAACGTCGTCGCGGTCAGTCACTGACCCTTCGACCGCTTTGATCCCCGCGTCCTTCATCCACTCGGGCACACTCGACGCCATGACCTTGAGATTTTTCTCGCCGTACGCAAGAAAATTCTGCACGATATGCGTACCCAAAAATCCGGTCCCGCCGGTGATCAGGATACGCTTTTCGGGCTTTTCGGTTTTTGCTAATGCCTTGGTCTTTGCCATAAAACTACTATTTCCAGGTCTTCTTTATCGGATGTGCCTCGGTGTTGAACACCACCTTTTTTATATCCACCTTCTTTTCGTCCGCAAACAGCAAATAGAAATACTTGAGCGTCTCGGCGAGCCAAAAGCTGTGCATATAGTCGGTCTTTTCTTTGGTCACGACGTTTTTCAGCCCTGCGTAAGCGACATCCGTGCGGCAATGTTTTACGAGGTCCTCAAACATCTGCTTGCCCATCGCCAGGTATTTAGCGTCTTTGGTCGCTTGGTATAGAAAATATGTCGACTCGACGATCTCGGGCCGAAGAGGGTAGCCGCCATGCTCGATCTTGCCCGTCCGGTAGTTATAAACCTCGGGCTCGATGCCCTGCACTTTCCACATTGTAAAGAGCGAATCTTGGTAAGCACGGGCGCGATTAAGGTCGCCGTCGAGCACGAGCACCGCCGGGAAAAATGCGTCTAAGGCTCCGGTCGTGGTCGCCGTTCGCTTGCCGGTATTCATATCGGCGTGGCCGTACCAAAGATCGCCAACGAAAACAGCATTTTTCGCGACGTTCTTTTTGCTCATCGTCTCGCCCTCGTCGGCGAGATACGTGTGGACCTTGGTGATCGAATCTTCCCACATATTGCGGCAGTCGAAATCGCCAAATAGGATCGAGCACTTTAACAGATACTCGTAATACGAATCGATCTCAGCGCTCAGCTGGCTGTCGGTATTGGTCCATTTGCCGGTTTCGACATTGATGTTGGTCCCGACTAACCCGATCGGTGAACGGCGATTGTATGTCTCAACGAGCGCTCGTTTTGCCTTTTCATAATAGATCGGCTTGCCGGTCAATTTGCTCAAGGTGCCAAATTCGATAATTAGCGTCCCCGTCTCAGCCGGGTTTGAGATCTCGCCACTCGCTTTGCCGGTCTTAAGATTTACATTCTTGTACGGCAACCCCGTCGGCGAATTAAATACCGGCAACAGCCGCGTGCCGAGGTCATCCGCAAGAGCGAGCAAACGTTTGTCTTCCGTCATCTGATATGCCGAGAGCAACCCGCCGAGGATGCGTATCGTGACCTCAAAATTTTGAACCGAGATGTCTTTGTCAAACGAGAGATTTTTGACGATATATTCGCGAGTAACGTCAGCCTCTTTCTTAAAGCCCAGCATGTACAGCGAATCAAGCGAATCCACCGGCGTCATCAGTATCGGCGTTCCGTACCAATCGCGGCAGGTTTTCGAGATCGGCTTGAGATCGTCGTGGCCCCAGCAATACTGTTTGTAGCCGTTCCAAGAATGCAAAAACTCGGCCTTAACCCGCTCGGCCATCTGTTTTTTATCGACGGCTTGGCTATTCATGCTTGAGGAACAGCCTATTACCACGAAAAACAAAATTATCAGTCTTATTGATCTCATCTCTCTCGTCCTCTGCGGTCTCTGCGTTGAAACTTCCTTTAGTTATCGATCACCGGTTCCTGTTTACGCGACCTGCGCCGTTCGGCTTTCCACACTTTGCGGATGGCCTCGACATCAAATTTTGTCCGCTTACCGTCACGCATATTTTCGACCTCGTGTTGGACGCGGGCGGCGATCAGGCGATAGGCCTCGGTATTTGGCACGCCCTCGGTCATTTTCTTTAGCTCGTCGTATTCGAGGAATTTACCCACCTTAGCACCGACCTTGGCACCGATGCTCTTGCTTTTAGGCAAGATCGTTCCCTTTGGAAAGGCGTCGTACGTGCCCCAAATGTAGATAGGCAAAATGCCGATCTTTTGATTTAACGCGAGATAGCCGATGATCGGTTTGAACTCCGCGATCTGGCCGCTTTCCTGACGGCCGCCCTCGGGAAAGATCAGCGCGTTGTAGCCGTCGTTCAAGATCTGCGTGACGTGACGCAACGATTGCCGCAAACTTCCCGTTCGCTCGATCGGCACAAGCGTCGTGAAATTATTCATATACGCACGCTTATATTTGGTGTCAAACCAATAATCCGCCGCCGCGACCGCGACCGTTTGCTCGGCAACGTCTTTGCCCAAAGCCTTTTTCACGAGGCCCGTATCGATGTGCGAAGTGTGATTTGGCGCGACGATAAAATTGACGTGCTGCGGCACATTTGGCTGGCCCTCGATGCGGGTTTTGAGCACGTTGTCATAGAGCGTGTCGGTCGCAAGATCGACCGCGGCATTTCCGATACGGCGGACGATCGACGGGATAAAGATATCCTCATCGTCTTTCTTTTCCTCAACACGCGGCTCGTCGGCGAGTTTTTTGGATTTATCAATTCGCTGGATCGCGGTCAAAAGCTCGCGGACGGACTGTACCTCGTTCAGCGTATCGGGCGACATCACACGGCCACCGGCATCCTCGACCGCCGCTTGCAGCTCGACGAACATCAGCGAATCAAACCCAAGATCGGCTAGTTTGTCCTCCATCACGACATCCGAAAGGGGTCGGTTTGAAACGGACGCGACGACCTTGCGTATCCAGACTGCATTGTCATCGCCCTTGGCATCGACGACCGTTTTGGTTTTCGACTTCGACCGCTCTTCGAGCGTTTGTAGCATCTCGACGACCTCTGGACGTTTGACCTTACGTGTCGCCGTTCGAGGCAATTCAAAGGGCGTGATGTGCAGGACCTTGACGCGTTTCGCAAAGGCTAGCCCCGCCGAAATCTCACGAAAATGCTGCTCGATCTGCTTGTTGACCTCTTGCCGCGACAGGGCGATGTCGTGCTCGTAATCGGGTACGACCAGTGCCGCGATCTTTTCGCCGCCGTCGTCATCGGGCAAGCCGACAACGCTCATCTCCTTGATATACGGTGATTTACTGTAATGGTCCTCGATCTCGTCGGGGTAGATATTTTTGCCGTTCGAGTCGATAATGACATCCTTAGAACGCCCGACGATGAACAGGTTGCCGTCCTCATCGAGCCGCCCGAGATCGCCCGTTTTGAGCCAACGGTCGGTCATCACCGCGTCGGTCGCCTTGTCATTGTTGTAATAACCGACCAACACGTTTTGCCCGCGGGCAAGCACCTCGCCAACGCCGTTTTCGTCCGGCGAATCGATCTTGACCTCAACACCCGGCAACGGCTTGCCGACGCTGCCCTTAAGCATTTTGTTCCCCGGACGGGCGACTGTCAGAACCGGCGAGCTTTCCGTCAGCCCGTATCCCTCTAGCACCGTAAACCCAAGCCCGTGCAGATCTTTCTGCACTTTTTCACTGAGCGCCGAGCCGCCCGAGATCAAATACCGCATCTGGCCGCCCATGCCTTGATGGATCGGGAAAAACACGATCGGGCCGAGGTTAAATGGCGTGTTGTCGCGTATCCAAGCGTTAAATTCGATGACGTTGTCAGCCAGATCGGCGATCCAATCACCGCGTTCGCGAAGCCGCGTTTTGATCCGCCGATGCAGCATTTCCCACAAGGCCGGAACACCGACGAGTCCCGTCACATGACTGTTTTCAATTGTCCGTGCAAGGTCCTCGGCGGTCAGTTCGTTGAGATAGGTGATCTGCGTTCCGTTTGAGAAAGGAGTCAAAAATCCCGCCGAAAACTCGAACGTGTGATGCATCGGCAGCACCGACAAAACGCCATCAGTGATGTCCATATCCAGCACCGACGAGAGCATCGAGATCATGTTGACAAAGTTCTTGTGCGACAACATCACAGCCTTTGGCGTGCCGGTCGTGCCTGAGGTGAAGATGAGCGACGCGATGGCGTTCGAGTGGATCTTTGCCGGGAGCAACGCGTTTCGTTTTGCTTCCTCGGTCTCCGTTTGGATCTCAAACACCTCGTCAAACGTCCAGACAGACACTTCTAAACCTGCCTCTTTCAATGCTTTCGCAAGGTCAGGATTCTCACCCGCAAGTTTCGAGCTGACGACGACCGCCGCCGCCTCGCCTGCCTTGGCAAACGCGACGATCTCATCGACCGTGCTTGCCGGGTCGATCGGTATCGCCGTAGCACCGGCTTTGAGGATGCCAAAATAGGTCATCCCCCATTCGGGCATGTTGTTTGAAAAGAGGATGACGCGGCTGTTAGCGGCAATGCCTTTTTTGGCGAGAAATCCGGCGGCACGCAGCGTTAGCTCATTTACATCCTCGTAGGTGTATTGCTCTTTGCGGCCATCGCGTTCGATACGCATCGCGACGCGGGTCGGAAAACGCTTTACCGACGTGTCAAAGAGATCGATGAGGTCTTTGTAGGTGTAAGACCGTTTCTCGACGGCCTTTAGCTCCTCTTCGAGCGTCGGCAGAACCCATTTTCGCATTCCCGGGAAATGGACATTTAACCAATAGTCGTACCAATCGAGCCGCTCCGGATACCACGGCAGCAGGTCTTTTTCTTTTTCCCTGATCGCCGAGTACAACGCACGGACATTGTCCGACCGGTACAAATAATCGTTGTCGATCATGAACGGTTTGAACATCGCAAACGCGTCCATTGTCGCCTGAGTCGATTCCTTAAACCCCTCGGTCGTTTTTTTAAGATCTGAAATAATATTACCGATACGCCCGCCGCCCCAACGCGGCGTCGCACGGTCCATTAGATCGTCGGCACGTCTGGCGATCTTATTCAGCATCGGCGCCGAGGCTAGCTCGTACGTTCGCTGTTTGACCGTCTGCGTTTCGATCATGCCCGCGAGTTTATTGGTAATCCGATTCCCCGTCTCTTTATCCTCAAAATGCTGACGCTTGTACAACCCGACGAGCCCGACGATGCGTTTCATATCGTTCGGATTTGAGTCGCCCGACGACGCCTGAAACACAAGCGGCGGATTTGGATCGACAAGCGCGTTCATCGTCGCCGCAAGTATCGCACCCGAGACCATATCGACCGGGATCACATCGAGTACCAGCTTTTCGTTAACCGGAATGATAGGCTGTCCGCGTAAGGCGATTAGGATAAGCGGGGCGGTCGTTGTAAAACCTTCGTTCCAGCCGGGGAACGGATATTGATTCGAAGATTCGACGATCGACGGACGGAGCAACACCTTAACAATGTCGTCCTGCGAAGCGATGATCTGCTCGGCGAGCGATTTCGAATAAGTGTAGATATTCGTCCAGCCCCAATACTCGGCCCGCTCGGTGCCAAGCTCGGTCGTGCGTTCGCGGATCCACATTTTGCGCTCGCGAAAAATGGCGGATTTCAATTCGGCTTCGTCATCAGGGTCACGGCCTTCTTCGATAAACCGGCTGCGTGCCTGTTCGCGAAACTTTGCATGCTGCACCGCATCGTCGGCCTCTTGCCTCGCCTGCTCCGACAACCGCGCACAATCCTCGACCTCGCGATTGACGTCAAACACCGTCCCGGCAAGCTCATCTTTTCGCGGAAAATATCCAACGACCGGTTCATTTTCCCAGATCGGACCGCTGCGCTTGCCCGCCACAAAACACGTGGAAACATGCACCAGACGCGGTTTTTTCATCATCCGGGCTAGCTTGATGATGTTGTTCGAGCCGTTAATATTCGTCCGCAGAGCCGACTCAAGCGGCGGATTAAACGTCACGTTTCCGGCACCATTAATAATGATGTCCGTGTCGCGCATTATCTTTTTGGCTTCTTTTTCGTCTAGCCCAAGATACTCATTGCCGACATCGCCATTGACCGGCACGACCTTAGACCGGATAAAATCATCAAACCCGTCGCCGTATTTCTCACGCAGCGGATCAAACGTCGGCGATGTCACGATCGACGTCCAAAAACGTATCTTCGACTCATTAGCATCCCGCGCCCGCACGGTCGCATACACCTTCCCGATATCCGGAAAATTATGCAGCAGCATCGACAACGTAACCTTACCCACAAAGCCCGTCCCGCCGATAAAAAATATCTTTTTACCCTTAAATATTTCTGTTGGTGATAATTTCATTAAGTCTTAATTGCTCGTACTTCCAAATACTCCGACTCAACCTGCGTCGTGCCGTCCGTCGCACGGTTGTTGTCGGCCCAAAGCTGTTCGAGGTCGTGGCGGAGGGCGTTTTGGGCTTCGGCGCCGAGCGATTCGAACGCTTTCTGCGTCGGTCCGAAATATTTAACAAAATGCTCAACCACATCGACCGGGCCGAATGGGTATGTGAAATTGATCTTTTGTTTGGTCATTTGCAGATCGGTCACTCTGTCAGCCAAACGCTCGCGAACGGCGTCTTCGGTTCCCCACAGTATAGGC
>JBEBGA010000106.1:0-8914 GCA_040081695.1 Pyrinomonadaceae bacterium | reverse complement strand
AGCATCTGCACCAAAGTCTAATGCGTTGTACCACTCGTCGCGATCTTTGGCTTGAGTGACGAGTTCAATCTTTCCGATCGGATATGCAAAATTCTTAGCTATGACACCAGGTTTTTGTGGCTTGTCGATTTTTGGGTCGCTATTTCTAGCCGTTTCAGTAGTTTGGCAGGCGAAGGAAATGATAACAGCAGCCAATATGAAAGGAATTCTTATAACTGCCATAAATTTCGCCGAACTATTTTGTAACTTCAACCTCGATAAGAATATACTTAACCCAAATTTAGAGGCAATAAGTATTTTGCTATGACGATAAAACTGGATTGGATGCGAGGGACGGCGACGGCTTTGGTGACGCCTTTTAACAAGGACGGCTCGGTCGATGATGCGTGTTTCAGAAAGCTGGTCGAGCGGCAGATCAAGGGCGGTGTAAAGATACTCGTGCCGTGCGGTACGACCGGTGAGAACGTCACAATGGACGAGACCGAGCGGCTGCACGTTATCAAAATGACGGTCGAGATCGCCAAAAAGCTTGGGGCTCACGTCATCGCCGGGACCGGCAGCAACAATACCGCGGCAACAATTAATTTTACGCGGCGGGCGAGAGAAGCAGGTGCGGATGCGGCTTTGATCGTTGCTCCGTATTACAACAAGCCGACGCAGGACGGGATGTTTGCCCACTTTGCCGAGATCGCCAAGTCGGTGAAAGGGTTTCCGATCATGCTGTATAACGTCCCTTCGCGGACGTCGTCTAATATTTCAGCCGCGACGACGCTCAGGCTTGCCGACAAATACGAAAATATTGTCGCTACTAAGGAAGCGTCAGGTGACCTTTCGCAGGTGATGCAGATACTTGCGGGGCGGCCAAAGAATTTCAAGGTCTTTTCGGGTGACGATGCCTCGACACTGCCGCTGATCGTGCTCGGTGCGGACGGGCTGGTTTCGGTCTGTGCGAACGAGATCCCGAAAGAAACCTCGAAAATGGTCGAGCATGCGTTGAACGGGTCGTTTCATTTCGCGCGCAAAATTCATTACAAAATACTGCCGCTGATGGACGCGAACTTTATCGAGTCGTCACCCGCACAGTGCAAATTTGTGATGAAAGAAATGGGCTTGCTCGAAGAGAATCTGCGACTGCCGCTTGTGCCGGTCACGGCTGAAACGCGTGCGAAACTAAAGGCCGTTATGAAAGAGGTGATCGGTAAGTGAGGAAGTACGTATTGATTATTTTGTTCATTGCGGTAATCGCGTGTTCGGTGCAGGCGCAAAAAACGTCCCGCGACGAAACCGATGTTCGAGCGGTAATCGGTAAATGGGCGGATGCCGTCAAAGACCGCGACCAGAAAGCTCTCGATGCTCTATTTGCCGATGACCTATTTATTACTGATTACAACGGCGGGACGCGGGGAAAGAAAGAGGAACTTGAGGTATTAAAACCTTCCGCGACCATGAAAACCATCTCGGTCACGAATGAGGATATCGCGGTTCGCATATATGAAAAGTCGAAAACCGCAATTGTTACCGCGGTCGTAAAAATGGTTTTCGAGATCGGCGGTAAGCAAACATCGATGGCGATGCGATACACGAGCGTTTGGGAAAAACGAAAGGGAAACTGGCAGATCGTTGTGCTGCAAACTGCGCGCGTCGCCCCTCCAAGGACATAATAAACATCGAATATGGAATTTGAAGATCTAAAACGTCCCGGCGGGACTTCGGGAGGGATTGCGGAGTTCGTGATCGGATTTATCATGACGATCTCGGGCGGCTATATGCTCATTAGCCGCGTGATCGTGACCAGCGGTTTTTGGAATTGGGGCGGGTACAATACCTTTGGCCTGTCGCTCGTGCCGCTGATCTTTGGCATCGCGTTCGTTTTCTTTAACGGCAGATCGATCATCGGCTGGATCCTCATCGCGATCAGCATCATCGTCATCGCCTCGGGCATTTTGATGAATCTGCAGATCTATTTTCAGCCGACGAGTTTGTTCAATACGGTGATAATGCTGATCTTGTTCGCGGGCGGAATTGGATTGATCGCAAGGGCAGTTATTGCAAATCGAGACGACGTTTAGGCACGCGGGAGAATTAGGTGAACTTACAAAGCGAAATTGAAAAACTGTTTGAAAAGTCGGAATTTTCTTCCGATGATCGCGAGATCTACGAAATATTCAAAACCGCCCTGCGACGCGGTGAGATCCGCTCTGCTGAGAAAGCAGCCGACGGCAACTGGCACGCGAATGCGTGGGTCAAACAGGGCATTTTGCTGGGATTTCGGATGGGCAAAATGGTCGAGATGTCTAAACCGACCGAGACGCTGCAGTTCTTTGACAAAGACACATTTCCGCTGCGGCCGATGACGCTCGACGACGGTGTGCGGATCGTGATAGGCGGTTCGGCAATTCGTGACGGCAGCTATGTCGCGCCGAGTGTTGTTGTGGTTCCTCCGGCGTATATCAATGTCGGCTCGTATGTTGACGAAGGGACGATGGTCGACAGCCACGCTCTAGTCGGTTCATGTGCTCAGATCGGTAAGCGGGTTCATTTGTCAGCGGCGGCGCAGATCGGCGGTGTGTTGGAACCGGTCGGAGCGGTTCCGGTAATTATTGAGGATGACGTGCTTGTGGGCGGTAATACAGGTGTTTATGAGGGCACGATAGTTCGTGAAGGAGCGGTACTTGCGAGCGGCGTTATTTTGACGCGTTCGACGCCGGTTTTTGACCTGCCAAATGGACGGATCATCAAATCCGATGGTGATAAGCCACTCGAGATTCCCGCCGGAGCCGTCGTCGTGCAGGGTTCGCGTGCGGTATCAAGCGGTTTTGGCAAGGAAAATAGCCTGTCGATCTATTGCCCGATCATCGTCAAATATCGCGACGACAAGACCGACGCTTCGACCAAGCTTGAGGATTATCTGCGATGAGCGATCAAGGTTCGGGAAATTGGCTTGACGGCAAAGCTCATCAGGCGATGATCGACAACGGATTTGAGCCCGAGTTTTCAAACGAGGTTTGGGAACATATAAAGCAGATCCAGTCGAGCGGTGCGCGGGTGGATGCCGGAGTCCGCGATATGCGTGACCTGTTGTGGTCGTCGATCGACAACGATTCTTCGCGTGATCTGGATCAGGTCGAGTGGGCTGAACAGCTTGAGAACGGCGATATTCGTGTGCTTGTAGGCATAGCGGATGTCGATTCGCGGGTGCCCGTTTATTCGCCGATAGACATGCACGCCGCTCAGAATACTGTCACGGTCTATACCCAGAGCGAGATATTTCCGATGCTGCCCGAAGAGCTTTCGACCGATCTGACGTCTTTGAACGAGGGCGTTGATCGTCATGCGGTCGTGGCCGAAATGACGATCAAAGAGAACGGCGACGTGCCGGAATCGACGTTTTACCGGGCGCTCGTCAATAACCGTGCAAAGCTGTCTTACGAAGAGATCGGGCCGTGGCTCGATGGCAAGACGGATGTTCCGGAAAAGGTTGCTGGCATATCGGGCTTGCGTGAGCAGATCGAGTTGCAAGACAAGGCGGCGGATCGATTGCAGGCATATCGCACCGTAAAAGGTGCCCTCCAATTTGAATCGATCGAATCAACAGCGGTCGTTGAGAACGGCGAGGTCAAATCGATCCGCTCGGTCGAGCCCAACGGTGCCCGTCGGCTCATCGAAAATTTTATGGTCGCGGCAAATGTCGAGATGGCGGAGTTCCTTGAAAACAACGGTGCTTTGTCGCTCCGCCGCGTCGTGAATACGCCAAAAGATTGGGACGGCATCGTCAGGATCGCCGCCGAGTTTCGCGAACATCTGCCCGCCGAACCCGACCAGCCGGCACTCGCTGCTTTTCTCGCAAAACGCCGTGCCGCCGATCCCGACCATTTCCCCGATCTGTCCCTTTCGATAATCAAACTTATCGGCAGCGGCGAGTATGTCGTCCAGCGTCAGGGCGAAGACGCGGGTGGGCATTTTGGCCTGGCGGTCCGTGATTATGCACATTCGACGGCACCGAACCGCAGATTTACGGACATCGTTGTTCAGCGTCTGGTCAAAAGCGTGATCGACAAAACCCCGTCGCCATACACCGCCGAAGAACTCGACTCCATCGCCGAGCACGCAAACATTCAGGAAAAAGGTGCCCGCAAGGTCGAACGCAAGATGCGGAAGATAGTGGCCGCCAGCGTAATGCAGCGGCACATCGGCGAGAGTTTTGACGCAATCGTCACCGGGGATACGTCCGCAGGCGTGTTTGCGCGGATATTGCGGCCGCCGGTCGATGGCCGAATTGTCAACGGCGAATACAACGTAAAAGTCGGTGACAAGATCCGCGTTCGATTGCTCTCAGCAAATCCGAATAACGGCTTTATCGACTTTGCTGTCAACTGACGCCACAGCGATGTTTTTAACCTAACCACAAATTGCTAAGATAGTTGTAGAGGAATATATGGCACAAAACGAACCGGAAAACGGCGAGAAACACGGGCTTAAAGATAGCATTACAGGGTTTGGGCAAAAGATCATCGGCGAGATCGAGTCGCTTGCGGGGGTGATCAACGCTGATCCGCTGGCACAGGCCGAGGGCGAATTTAACGTTGAGGTCGGTGAGATCCGCGAAGATCTCGAAGAAGACGGAGTAGAGGAAGACAAGGGATGATGCCTGTCCGAAGCGAAGAAAAATTTATTTTGCCCCGCCGAATGCAGGGTTTGCAGCCGACGCTGATCCGACAGTTTTTTGAACGTGCCTTGCCGGACAGTATAAATTTTGGACTTGGTGAGCCCGATCTGCCGACACCGCAGTTTATGCGTGACGAAGCCGCACGTGTCGCTGCTGACGAGCAAAACGGTTATACATCGCATCCTGGTCTGCCGGCTCTTCGCGACAAGATCGCCGAGCAATATCCGCACCTTGATCTGCCGCGAACCGGCGTGGTAGTTACTTGTGGATCGCAAGAGGCGATGACTGACGCGTTTATGTGCGTCGTTGACGAAGGCGACGAGGTGCTGCTGCCAAACCCGAGCTTTCCGGCGTATGATGCGTGCACACGGATCGCTCAGGGAACGCCGGTTTATTACAAAATGCCTGCCGATAGATATTTTGAATTTGATATTTCAAATTTCAAATCTCAAATTACCGAAAAGACCAAAGCCGCCGTAGTAATTTCACCCTCAAATCCGACTGGCAAAATACTGACCGAACAAAATTTACGCGACATCGCAGACGCACTCGATGGTACGGGCATCTGGCTCATCTCAGACGAGATCTACAGCGATCTGTATTTTGGTGAGCGGCCGCATTCGGCGTCAGAATACTACGATAAAACGATCATCGTCAGCGGGTTGTCAAAATCCCTCTCGATGACCGGCTGGCGGCTCGGCTGGGCGGCGAGCAAAGACGGGGACATCATGAACGCGATCCAAGTCCTACACGGTTTTACGACCGTCTGCGCTGCGGCGATCGTGCAAAAAGCAAGTTTGCTGGCATGGAATGACGAGGCCGAAGCCGCGAAACAGAATGCACGCGAGGTATATGCAAAACGCGGGGCATTTCTCGTTGACTTGTTTGAAAAAGAAATGGGCCTGCATGCGACCTCACCCGAAGGGGCTTTTTACACGATGCTGGATGTCCGCTCGATCGGCGACGATATTGAGGTAGCAGAGAAATGTCTTCAAAATCGCGTGGTCACTGTTCCCGGAGTTGCGTTCGGCGATGAGGCAAAAGGGTTTTTGCGTATTTCGTTCTGTAACACTGAGGAAAAAATGGTTGAGGGTGTACAAAGAATGAAGAACGCTCTCGGATAGGTACGGGACGTAGATCATCGTGCGGACTTGGCCTCCGTGAGTGACTTTTTCGCGGACTCAACGTCGCTGCGGTGTTCAGCGTTTTTCGGTTCCGCTGCCGCCAGCTCTTCGGCTATAGTGAGAGCCCGTCGAAAACTTTCCATTCCTTCTCCGACTTGTTTTGCCTTGACCTGACAGATCCCGAGTGAATGATAGCTCGTGCCCAGACCGCGCTTCAGATTTGAATTTTTTGGATCGGCACTGACGAGGCGTTCCATCGTGGTTATCACTCGCCTGGCATTTTCAATTGCCTCCGCTGTCTGTCCGTCGGCGAGCAGCGATGATCGGAGCGAGTTAAGAGCCACCATCAATCGCGATTCGTAAGCCGCATCATTCGGGTTGGCCACCACCAGAGCTTCGAGAAGTGCGATGCCTTTTCGTCCTGATATTATCGCTCCTTTAACATCACCGCTCGCTGCCTGCAATTTGCCGAAATAAAACAACCGTGTTGCATAATCGCCCCGATACTCTTGATTTTCGGGTGCCGCATTGGTTAGTTTTTCGGCAAGTGCGACAACGCGCTGGTAGCTTTCCATAGCTCCGTTCTGATCACCTAAATTCGAGTAGCCCGGCATTCCCTTGATATCGCCAAGCCTTGAAATAACATCTGCGAGCGAGCTGAGGTATTTCAGGTTGGACGGATCGTCTGCCGCGACCTTTTCGAGTATCGCGTGCGATGATTGATATGACTGTAGAGCATTTGTCAGATCGTCCATGGTGTAATACATATCGCCAACGCCACGATGTGATATGGCCAGATCATATTGCAGACCGCGGTTTACGGGGTCGAGATCAGCGAGCCGTTGACGAATCTCCAGCGAACGGCGGTAGCTGGCCATAGCTGCGTCGGTTTCGCCGAGATTTGAGAAATATGAATTGCCCTGTATCTTACCGATCCGCTCATAAGCCGTAGCGAGTTCGCGTTGGAGAGCCGCGTCGTCGCCCGCCTCGACGGCAAGTTTGTCGAGATATTCGATCGCCCGGCTGACGACCAGTTTCCGTGCTGGTGTAGATCCCGACAAGGGCTGGATAGCGTCATGAAATTCAAACAAAAAAGAATTCGCCAGCGCACGTACATCGTTGAACCTCTGCTCAGCTTTTAGCCGCTCCTTTTGCGCAATTCTAGCCTGATAAAGAGTCGCCGACAAGCCACCGATAATGGTAACTAGAATAATCGCCGCCGCCGCCGCAACCGCCCTGTTTCTCTTAATAAATTTTGTGGCTCGGTAGGTCCATGTGTCCTTAATTGCCAAGACGGGCAGCCCCGCGAGATGAAGCCTGATGTCCTCAGAAAATTGTTCGACTGACGTGTAACGTCGTTCGGGTTCCTTGCGAAGAGCCTTGAGAATGATATTGTCCAGGTCACCGCGCAGGGCTTGTGGTTTAGATCGAGGTTGTGTTTGTTTCTCGTTCTGGCCGGTATCACCATGTTCGGGTTGCGGCCGACTAACGACGGACGATGGCCTTTCCGGTTCGGTTTCACAGATCGATCGGATAACATCGCCTATGCTCTTGTCGCGGGTATCGTAGGGGCGATCTCCGGTCAGTAGTTCGTACAGGATCACACCGAGACTGTACACATCTGTCGCAGTCGTAAGATTTTCACCGCGGACTTGCTCAGGCGACGCATACTCAGGCGTGAAGATAAAATTTCTGGTCGACTGTTCTTGTGAGGGTTCACCTTTGAGCAGCTTTGCTATGCCAAAATCAAGTAGCTTTGGCGTCCCGTCTTTTGTGACCAAAATGTTCGATGGCTTAAGATCGCGATGTATTACGAGATTCTGATGTGCGTACGAGACCGCCGAGCAGACTTTTCGAAATAGCTCTAGGCGAGCCTCAAGACTCAGGCCGTTATTCGTTGCGTAATCGACGATCGTTTCGCCCTCGACGTACTCCATGACGAAAAAGGGCAGGTCGTCCTTTGTTGTTCCGCCGTCGATAAGGTGAGCGATGTTTGGATGTTCAAGCGAGGCGAGGATTTGACGCTCGTTGACAAAATGCCTCAGGATCGCGTCCGAATCCATCCCGCGTTTTATCAGCTTTAGGGCAACTTTCTGTTCAAAAGCGCCGTCGGAGCGTTCCGCCAAATATACCGCGCCCATGCCGCCTGCACCTATCTCAGCCGTAATTTCATAATGGCCGATCTTCGTGCCGATGCGCGGATCAGGGCCGCCCTCGCCAAGGACAGCGACAGAAAAATTTCCTTCGAGAAGCTGGGCATTGGTATTGTCGGCTGCAAGAAGAGATTCGACCTCGTTGCGCAGCGTCATGTCGTCAGCGCATTTTTGGTCGAGAAATGCGGCACGATCATCGGGAGCTAGCTCAACGGCTATCTCGACGATACTCTTTACCTTTTTCCAGTTTTCAGGCGTCATCCTGTCGTACTAAGGGCATTTGATAGAAAGAGTTTTGCAGACGTCCATTCTCGTTTTACTGTAGCCGGTGAAACCTGAAGTACCTCAGCAATTTCTTCGATCTGCATTCCTGCAAAAAATTTCATTTCAACGATCCTTGCCTGGCGTTCGTCGAGGCTTTCAAGCTGTGTCAGGGCCTCGTCGATCGCGATCGCATCGAGCTGGTTACGTGCATCAAAACTGACGGCGGCGTCGAGATCTATCTGGGCCATATGCTCTCCGCCCCTTTTTAGACGGCCTTTTGTCCTCGCATGGTCGATCAGGACTTGCCGCATTAAACGAGCGGAAATGCCAAAAAAATGTGCCCGATCCTGCCACTCCATCGCTGCCTGGGCAGTCATCAGGCGAATGTATGCCTCATGAACGAGCGCCGTCGGCTGCAGCGTGTGGTTACCTCGTTCGCGGCGTAGATAGCTGCCGGCGAGCCGACGCAGTTCGTCATACACCAGCGGCAGAAGCTCGTTCATCGCATCTTCGCCGCCGGAACGCACTTCGTTAAGCAACTGCGTGATCGGCTTTTCGGTCATTATTTTCGAATAAAGTAAGAATAGACCATTTTCTGCACGATGCAAGACTTTTTCTGCACGATCGGCCAGTGGGGCGAATTGACTTCAACCGGAGTTTCGCCTAGCGTTATTTCTTTATGAAGAAATATCGTGTCGGCATATTAG
>JBEBGA010000105.1:0-8923 GCA_040081695.1 Pyrinomonadaceae bacterium | reverse complement strand
TTAGTCGTTTGGCGGGAGATGGTGGGCTTGCAAGAAATATGTCGTACAGACTTTCCAGTGATCGTGAATTCCTAGATTTTTTGGAAAGAATTCGGCTCTTTGAGTTGGATCAGTCAATCGATATAATTCAGATCGAGAAACCCGTGCCCGCGAAGATGCTCGAGATCGGGGCCGGCAGCGGATGGCAGGCGAAAGAACTCGCAAAGATAGGGTACGACGTCAGTGCGATCGATCTTGAGAATAGCTTATATGTTGAGCAACGGGTTTGGGATGTCATAGATTATGATGGTCAAAACATTCCTTTTCCAGATGCTCATTTCGACGTTGTTTTCAGCTCGAATGTTCTTGAACACATACCCCATGTGGTCGAGTTTCAAAATGAGATTCGAAGAGTTCTCAAGCCGGACGGCGTCGCCGTACATCTGCTACCCAGTGGGAGTTGGCGTATTTGGACGACCCTAACGCACTATCCCTTTTGTTTGAAATTTGCCGCGAAGATCCTGCTTTCAAAAATGCGGCGTAGTGGCTCGCATGAGCATTCCGGCTTAGAATCACCATCTAAGGAATATGGACGACCGGAAGGAAAAATGATACTGCGAGCAATGTGGCCGCATCGGCACGGCGAGTTTGGAAACACGCTGACTGAGATATTTTATTTCAGCAAGTTTCGGTGGATGCGGTTGTTTGAAAAAAGTGGTTGGCAGGTCAAGAAATATTTGACGAATGATCTTTTCTACACGGGCCATCTCCTTTTCAGCGACAAAATGAGCGTTCACCTGAGAAGAAAACTAAGTAGCATTGCTGGCAGTGCGTGTCACGTTTTTGTTTTGAAAACGGCCACGCCTTCCGATCAACAAGGATAATTTTTGAAGTAAGTTATGGATGTGGTGGAGATCGAGGAAGAGATCAGTCAAGGTAAGCGCTTCGAGTTTGGCAAAAACTGGACCGCTTTTTTGAGCATGCTTAATGAAGAGAGAATTTCGATCGCTAAAAATTCTCTAAAAGAGATGCTTCAAACCGAAAGTCTGGAAGGCAAGACATTTCTGGACATAGGCTCGGGAAGCGGGCTATTTTCGCTCTCCGCTCGCATGTTGGGAGCCACGGTCACATCTTTCGACTATGATCCCGCCTCGGTCGCTTGCGCCCAGACACTGCGGAATAAATATTTTCCCGGCGATAATAGCTGGACGATCCATCACGGATCCGTACTCGATCCAGAATTTTTGAAAGGATTGCAGACCTTTAATATCGTCTACTCTTGGGGCGTGCTCCATCATACGGGCGAAATGTGGCAAGCCTTCGAAAACGTTATACCAACCGTCGGCAAAGAAGGGTCCCTCTTTATTGCTATCTATAACGACGAAGGCTCCAAGTCGGAATTTTGGCTCAAGGTAAAAAAGATCTATTGTTCGTCCGCGGTAGGGAAACTAGCTGTTTGTTCGCTTTTCTTTCCGTATTACACTCTGCAAGCAATGATCACAAGCTTTACTAAAAAGCGAAACGTATTTTCCGAATATCGGAAAAACAGAGGGATGTCTATAACGCACGATTGGCACGATTGGCTGGGAGGGCTCCCTTTCGAGGTAGGATCCGTCGAAAAAATAAGGACTTTCTTCGAAGCAAGAGGCTTTGAACTCGCCAATCTGAAGACCATTAATGGCGCTGGAAATAATGAATTTGTATTCAGACGTGTGTCCTCCTGAGCTGATTCCTCGACATCCTTATGCTGCGGTTTTTTCTATATTTCCTGATCGCGATAACAGCCATCTGCTGCATCTTAGCGGATGGTGCCAAAGGGGTCGAGGCTATAGTTGTCGTGGCACTGATGTCTGCAATAGCGATCGCGATATCTCGTCGCTTCACAGAAGATAAAGAATTTATCACAAACGTATTCCTCGGGGCTCTAGTGGCTCGTCTTATCTTTGGGATCGTGCTCCACGTTTACGATCTACGGGATTTCGTGGGAACGGACGCGAATGGCTACTGGGTCATCGCCAATCAAATCGTCGAATACTGGCAGGGATCGGCGTCAGTAATGAATGAAGAGATGACCAGGCTGCTCTCTTTGCGTGGTCCGGGCTGGGGAATGAATTATCTCGTTGCCTGTCTGTATCTTGTTCTCGGCGACAGCATCTTTGTTGCCCAGTCTTTTTGCGCGGTTGTGGGGGCGGCGACGGTTCCTGCGGTTTACGTCTGCCTTCAACAAATTTTTCAAAACAAACAAGTTTGCAAAACAGCCGCCCTTTGTGTGGCGTTCTTCCCGGGGCTAGTTATTTGGTCGTCGCAATTGCTCAAAGACGGTTTGATAGTTTTCCTATTGGTACTGACCATAGCCGCTATAATACGGCTGCAACGAAAATTTTCGTGGTCGGGCACACTGATACTTATTTTTTCCTTGTTTGGCATTCTTTCGTTGCGATTTTATATCTTTTACATGATCACCGCTGCCGTGCTGGGCAGTTTCGTTATCGGTTTGGAGACGTCATTTAAGGCGGTTCTGCAACGCACCGCGATCCTTGTAATGATAGGTTTAGCTCTTACCTACCTAGGGGTAATTAGAACGGCGAGTGCAGACATTGAGAAATACGGCTCGCTCGAAAGCGTACAGTCCAACCGGGCCTATATGGCGTCGGTTACATCGGGTTACGCTCGTGATACAGACGTTTCGACGGTCTCCGGTGCGTTGTCGTTTGTACCGGTCGGCTTTGCTTACCTTATGTTCGCTCCGTTTCCTTGGGAGGTGACGAACTTTAGACAAGCGATAGCCTTACCTGACGTTCTTCTCTGGTGGTTGATGATGCCGCTGCTTGTGTTTGGTCTTTGGTACGTGGTCAAGAACAAATTAAGGTCCAGTTTCCCGATATTATTTTTTACGCTGATGTTGACGGTTTCGTATTCGGTATTTCAGGGCAATGTCGGAACCGCATACCGACAGCGAACTCAGATACAGGTGTTTCTATTTATGTTTATTGCTGTAGGTTGGACGTTGATACAGGAAAAACGTGCCGACCGAAAGTTGATCGAAATACGCAGACGAGAGGATTTGCGGCGTCGGATGCAAGGTGTTGTGCGTCCGCAGAGAGTTTCATAAATGTGTGGAATTACAGGTTTTGTAAATAACAACAAGAGTGCCATCGACCGTGCTGTGCTTGAACGGATGAATCGCGCGATCCTCCATCGCGGGCCGGATGAGGACGGGTTTTACGTGCGTGAAAACGTCGGCCTTGCGATGCGGCGGTTATCGATCATTGATCTCGCCAGCGGCCAACAGCCGATCCATAACGCTGACAAAACAAAGTGGATCGTCTTTAACGGCGAGATCTACAATTACCAAGATCTAAGAAAAGATCTAGAGGATCGGGGCCATAAGCTATATACAAAATCTGACACCGAAGTTGTACTACGGCTTTATGACGAATACGGTGAGGGCTGTTTGCAGCATCTGCGCGGTATGTTTGCCTTCGCGATATGGGACGAAACGGAAAAGACGCTCTTCCTCGCCCGTGACCGCGTCGGCAAAAAACCTGTTCTTTATTCTCACCAGACCAATGGCGATCTGATATTTGGCTCTGAGTTTCAGGCTGTTTTGCAGCATCCGTCGGTCTCGCGTGAGGTCGATATGAACGCGATCGACAGCTATATGACATATCTGTGTGTGCCGGCCCCGCAGACAGCGTTCAAACAGATCCGAAAACTTGAGCCCGGCCATTGGCTGCGTTGGAAAAACGGTGAGATCGAGACCCGGCGGTATTGGCTGCCCGATTTCTCGAAAAAGATCAAGATCTCAGAACGGGACGCGGTTGAAGAGACGACACGTATCGTTCGTGAGGCGACAAAGATGCGGCTTATTTCCGAGGTACCGCTCGGAGCTTTTCTCTCAGGTGGGGTCGATTCATCTATCGTTGTTGCCCTTATGGCGCAGGAGAGCAACGATCCGGTCAAGACGTTTTCGATAGGTTTTGACGAACAAGATTTTAGCGAACTCAAATACGCAAAACGCGTTGCCGAGCATGTCGGGGCCGAGTATAACGAATTTATCGTCCGCCCCAATGCGATCGACGTTCTGCCGACGCTCGTTGAGCATTACGGCGAGCCTTATGCCGACTCAAGCGCGATACCGACCTACTACGTCTCAAAAGAAACTCGTCAGCACGTGACAGTTGCCTTAAATGGTGATGGCGGCGATGAGAGTTTTGGAGGCTATGAGCGGTATGCGGCGATGCAGCTTGCCGAGCTCTATCAACGTTTCCCCTCTTTGCTGCGAAAAGCGTTTATTGAAAAACCTGTCGGAATATTGCCATCGTCGGAGCTAAAACGCTCGCGCATTCGCGATGTTCAGCGTTTTGTGATGGCCGCAAATCTGCCCCGCAATGAGCGTTACTATTACTGGATGTCGAATATCAAGGACCGTTTCAAAGACGATCTTTATACCAAAGAATTCAAAACCGAGACACAAGAAAATAGTCCGTTTCATTTCCTCGAGCAATGGTACCGGCAAGCAAATGGCTCGGGGGTGCTTGACGCGACACTGCTTACCGACCAGATGACCTATCTGCCAAATGATCTGCTCGTTAAGGTGGATATCGCATCGATGGCCAATTCGCTAGAGGCCCGCTCACCATTTCTCGACCACAAAGTCATCGAATTTGCCGCCAGCCTGCCGGAAAATTTAAAGATGCGTCGGTTTCAAACCAAGTATCTACTTAAGAAAGTGGCTGCCCGACTCGTCCCGAACGAGGTCATTTACCGGCAAAAGATGGGCTTTGGCGTGCCGATCGGGAAATGGTTTCGCGGTGAGATGAAAGATTTTGTCCATTCGGTTCTGCTCTCCGAAAAAGCAATGAATCGCGGCATAACTGATCCGGCTGTGGTCCGGCAATGGATCGAGCACCACGAAACGGCAGTTGCCGACCATACGTATCATATTTGGGGGCTATTGATGCTCGAACTTTGGTTTCAGAGATTTATTGACTGATCAATAGAACATGATCGAGGCCTGCCGCACGTTATTGAGGCGTTGAAATGTGGTAGAATTGATCAAAAGAACTTGGTGATCGACCGCGGTCTTCCCGCACGACCGTATGTTCTCCTGCCCCTCGTTGAAACACACTGGGCGCGGTAGAACGGTCGATTGCCATTTTTTTAGCTACAATCTTGATGTAATTGCTTGTCACGATCACGCGGTGTCTCTCTGGTGCTTTCGACCATAGCTAGACGGTTTTTTATGTCTGAAAACAAACCATTTCGCGTACTCCATATTATTACGCGCATGATCTTGGGCGGGGCTCAGGAAAACACACTATTAACGGTTGAGGGACTCGACCGAATGCCCGAATACGAGGTTGAATTGTTTAGCGGAGTAGATCACGGCCCAGAAGGCGAGCTGTTGACGCGTGCCGCGGAAACCACGAAATTGACGGTCGTCTCACAGATGGCCCGCAGCATTGATCCTATTTCCGACCTTAAGGCCTTTTGGAAATTGTATCGGTTGATCAAAAACGGGCATTTTCACATCGTTCATACCCATTCTTGGAAAGCCGGTGTTTTAGGCAGGATCGCCGCTTGGTTAGCCGGCACGCCTCTGATCGTCCATACCTTTCACGGACTCACGTTTCACGACCATCAGCCATGGCTCGTCAATCGCTTGATCCGTATTTCCGAAAGGATCTGTGCTCCGCTTACTCATCATTACGTTAGCGTTTCTGATGTAACGACCAAAAAAGCTCTCGAAGCAAATATTGATCGCTCCGATAAATTTACGACGGTATATAGTGGGATGGAGCTTGACTGGTATTTGAATTCGCAGGCGGATCCACTGGTAATTCGCGAAGAGCTAGGTATACCGGCGGACGCTCCCGTTGTAGGAAAGATCGCTAGGCTTGCACCTCAAAAAAATCACGACGAATTGTTAAACGCGGTTCCTGAGATCGTCCGCCGGCATCCAAATGTGCGCTTTTTGTTGGTCGGCAACGGCGTTTTATATGAACAGATCCTCGAACAGGTGCGGCAGCTCGGTTTTGAAGAAAATTTTGTCTTCGCCGGATTGATCGACCGCGAACGCATCCCCGATATGATCTCTGCGATGGATGTCGTCGCCCACACTGCTCTGTGGGAAGGATTACCGCGTGTTTTGCCGCAAGCGATGGCGATGGGCAAACCGTGTGTCTCATTCAATACAGACGGAACACCGGAGGTGCTGATCACGGGCGAGACCGGCTATATGATCGACCGCCACGATTCCGCCGGACTTGCCGACGCGGTTTCAGATCTGCTTTCCGACCCGGAGCTGCGCAAACGGATCGGCGAAGCTGCACAAAAGCACGTCGACCCCGCTTTTCGAGCTGAAACGATGGTGTCGCACACCTCTGACATTTACAAAAAGCTAATTTTTCGCTACGAACAAAGGATCGAGAAATTCGACCTTCATCGATCTGCCGCAGCACGGCCAGAGTCGCCAAGTCAGCAACAGGCAACGATCACAGATTGATCTCGCTCTTGGTTGCCTGGATGGTCAGACGTTTGCTAATGACACATACGCTCCACCGGAGATGGCCGCGTGTTCAGAGATAGAGGTTGATTTTATGTAGCTATTGGCTTGTAATACACTACATAGAAAATCAAAGAAACATGTTCGAGATGATCTCAAATCCAATATTTGTCGGAGGCATAGGGGCACTTTTGTCCCTGTTTTTGACATTTGGAGTAAGGGGTTTTGCTACGCGTTTTGGCTTTGTCGCTAAGCCGAAGGGCGATCGGTGGCACAAGCGTCCCACCGCAATGCTCGGCGGCGTTGCAATATTTGCAGCAACAACCATCATCTATTTTGCATTTGTACCCGTAACGCGTGATTCACTGGTCGTTCTGGGCGGTAGCACTTTCTTGTTTCTCGTTGGGCTCATAGATGATCTGATAACCGTTCGCCCATATCAAAAGCTTATCGGCCAGTTGATCGGCGCCGGTATTTTGATCTTTTTCGGGCTAAAACTGCCGCTTACCGGTTACGAGATCATCGATATCTGGATCACCGTCTTTTGGGTCGTCGGGATCACTAACGCCATAAATCTGCTCGATAATATGGATGGGCTGGCCGCCGGGATCTCGGCAATTGCTGCGATCTCACTGGCGGTCAATTTTGCCTCCAACGGCAGTATGAACGAGGTGATCTTTATCTCGGCATTTGTAGGGGCACTGCTTGGTTTTCTGGTCTTTAACTCCAATCCCGCATCGGTTTTCATGGGTGATTGCGGGTCGATGTTCGTCGGTTTTTTTCTCTCCGGTGCGGTCCTTCTAAATCAAACTGGCGGACGTTCGCGTGGCATCGTCGCGGTCATCGCCGTGCCGGTACTTGTTCTGTTTGTGCCGATCTTTGATACGACGTTCGTTACTATTCTGCGTAAGCTGCGCGGCCAACCGGCATCCCAAGGTGGGCGTGACCACACGTCGCACCGTCTCGTCGCTCTCGGGCTGTCCGAAAGATCTGCGGTTTGGATGCTCTATGCGTTTGCGATCGCAGCCGGTGTCTTAGCATGGATCGTTGGCCGCCTGCAAACGACTCAGAGTGTGGCTCTGATCGCTCTGTTTGTTATTGTTCTCGTCATAATCGGCGTCTACCTTTCTAAGGTAAAGGCCTACGATGCAAAAGAAGAAAACCAGGCTGTCAGCGAAAATGTGATGTATGCATTTCTGGTAAATGTGTCACATAAACGTCGAATTTTCGAAGTATTTTTGGACGGATTTCTCATCACGCTCTCGTACTATGGAGCCTTTGTCTTGCTCTTTGGCTCGTTTGAGCAAACATCTGATTGGGATCTCTTTCTTAAATCACTTCCACTATTAGTCCTTATCAAACTTGCGTCTTTTTTGATCGTTGGCGTGTATCGGGGCCTCTGGAGATACACAAGCGTTGGTGATCTGATCACTTTTGTTAAAGGTGTTGGTCTCGGGTCAGTTTTGAGCGTCCTCGCCCTTTTGTTGCTATACAGATTTCAATATTTTTCGCGAGCGGTTTTTATTCTGGACGCTCTGCTGCTGCTCATGGCCGTCATCGGCAGCCGGATGGCTTTTCGCCTGTTTAGGCAAATGTTGCCAAATCAGTCCACCAGTGAGGGGCGAAATGTGCTGATCTATGGTGCAGGAGATGGCGGCGAGATGGTTCTCCGCGAGCTAAAAAATAATCCCGAATGGCAGTATATTGCTGCGGGCTTTATTGATGACGATCCTTTAAAGACGAATAGGATAATACACGGCCTCAAGGTCTTTGACGGCAGACGGTCCCTGGTAGAAATTTGTACTGAAAAAGAGATCGCAGAGATACTGATCTCGGCTAGAGACATAGGCACTGAGCGGATGAAAGAGATCCGCGAAGCCTGTCGCGAAGCCAATGTAACGTTAAAACGAGCACACATCAAGATAGAACCCGTCGATTTCGGTTAAGATCATTATTTATTACAGGCCAAAATATTGCCGCACAAAATAATAAAATTTCCTTCGCTCATCAGCCGTCTCATCTTTGTCGCGGCGGGTGTTCTATTCATCCTTACAGCATATTTCGTTATCAGGTGGAATTTTGCTGCTGCGATCGCCGCACGTATAGACACGACCCGGCCCGAGGCAAAAATGATCGCTGACTGGCTGGTCGATACCGCACCCGGTGATCCGCAGGCTCATTACGCGGCCGCCGTGGTATATGAGAGCACGTTTGAACCGGATGATCTAACACGATCATTGTCCGCATACGAAACGTCCGCCGCCGTTGCACCGCACAACTATCTGGTCTGGATCAACCTTGGCCGGGCACGCGACCGTAGCGGTGATACCGACGGGGCAGAAGCGGCGTTCGCAAAAGCACTATCGCTCGCACCAAATTATGCTTCGGTCCAATGGTCGTATGGCAATTCGCTGATCAGGCACGGAAAAACCGAAG
>JBEBGA010000433.1:0-2296 GCA_040081695.1 Pyrinomonadaceae bacterium | reverse complement strand
ATACAACCTTCATTTATACCTACCAAATGAAACCTACCGGGTGCGGCGTTACAAAAAACGCCGCACTCATTCTTTTTAGTAGACCAAAAAGGCATCAAATACCCATCCGGAATATCCTCCGTAGCTCGTACGGCACCAGCGGCCTTTGCCGCTACTACTCAAACATTCTCCGAGAACTATCGTTGCGCCATGAGGGATCTTGAGGATCCGTTGGCCGCTCTGACTGCTCGGCGAGCTCCGGAGAGCCAAAAATCCATCACCCGGTGAATTTACCCGTGCCGCGCTGCCGGTTGTTGTTGTTGGCGGCGGTACGTTGGCGGCGGGCCGGTTCGCGTTTTTCTGCTCATTGAGCCTGCGCTCGAGATTGGCGATCTGATCTTTTAGTTTATTTTGATCATCGGTTGTTGGGGATGCTGCCGGCGAGGTGGCGGGCCTCGTATTGTTATTATTTCCGGCGATCTCGCTGTTGCGGTTTAGGTAAAAGATCGCCCCGACCACGCCGCCCACCACGAGCAGCAAGATCAGCCCCACCAATCCCGCAACGACGAACCTTAAGCCGCCGCCGGATGTTTGCTGCGCAGGCGTCGGCACAAAGACCGGCTGCTTCTGCTGCTGCGGTATATCGACTCTCACCGTTCCGGCTCCAAACGGCCGTACAACCGTCGGTTGTTCGTCAAGAACGGCTTCGAGCGGCGTTCCATCCGCCAGACAGTACGAAAGTGTTTCGTCGGTGTATGTGGTTCTACACGCAGGGCATTGTTTCATTACGGGTATTTATAAGATACTTTCGTCCTTTTGGCAATACATTTCCGACCCAAAAAGCCCGAAACATCTCTTGCGGCAGCGCCGTAATATCGGTTAAAGTAACTGGCAAAAGGAGATATTACTATGATCAAGAAATTGATACTGGGCGTGCTCGCCCTGATAGTGCTTGCTGTCGTCGTTTTATGCGTGGTCGTGGCGATGCAGCCGGCGGATTTTAAGATAACCCGCTCTGCGACGTTTAACGCGCCGCCCGAGCGCGTTTTTGAACAGGTCAACGACTTTCACAAGTGGGAAGCCTGGTCGCCGTGGGCAAAGATCGACCCGAATATGAAGACGACATATTCCGGTGCCGCGTCCGGCAAAGGTGCTGGTTACGCCTGGACGGGTAACGACGAGGTCGGCGAAGGCAAAATGACCATCACCGAAAGCCGCCCGAGCGATATGGTCAAGATCGATCTCGAATTTATCAAACCGTTTGCCGCCAAAAACGTGACCGAATTTAATATCAAAGCGAACGGCGACAAATCGGACGTCACTTGGACGATGACCGGCACCAACAATTTTATGATGAAAGCCTTTGGCCTCATTATGAATATGGACAAGCTCGTCGGCGGTGATTTTGAAAAAGGCCTGACGCAGATGAAACCGATCGTCGAAGCACCCGCTGCCACCAAATAGGAATTTTTGCCGTGAATATTTTACTTTGGATAGTTCAAATTCTGGTCGGACTGCTTTTCATATTTTCCGGCGTGATGAAATTTGTGATGCCGTACTCGGAAATGACCAAAGACGCTCCGTACGTGCTCCCGCATTGGTTCATATTATTTATCGGGGCATGCGAGCTGCTCGGCGGCATCGGCCTGATCGTCCCCTGGGCGACCGGCATCAAACGCTCCCTCACACCGCTGGCCGCTGCTCTACTGGTCGTAATAATGATCGGAGCCGTCGTATTCTCGGCTCTTTCGCCAATGCCCGCAATGGCAGTCATTCCGGCCGTTGTAGGCATACTATGTGGATTTATAGCATGGGGCCGCAAGGGCTCTGCGTAAATTCTAAAAACAAGTCAGGAGTAAATTAATGTCAAAATACGCCGATGTATATCTATGTCCGATCCTCGAGGAAAACGTCCCGGCCTATAAAAAGATGGCGACCGCTTGCGGCAAGATCTTTTTAAAACACGGTGCGACTCGCTATCGCGAATACGTCGCCTCTGACCTAGATGTCGAGGGCGTCGTGCCTTTTCCAAAGAAAGTAAAACTCAAAGAAGGCGAAACGCTTATCTACGCCGCCGTCGAATTTAACTCCGAGGCCCAACGCAACAAAGCAATGAAAGCCATCATGGCCGACGAAGAGATGAACGCCATGTGCGGCCCCGACGACAAACCGCTATTCGATTTCAAACGCATGGTCTACGGCGGATTCAAGATATTGGTCGATCTATAATTACTGACTGGAGTGCTGACTGGAGCGGCGAGCATCCCTGCTTGCCATTTTTTTCATATCTTAATTTGAAGTTTACTTTGTTGCAATG